>JBEDDY010000248.1:0-28148 GCA_041176025.1 Actinomycetota bacterium
ATGCTGAGAACCAGGAGAACGCGGCGGATGAACTTCACTGTCCGGCCTTTCGTGCGGTGCGGGACCGACGTACGGGTGGTGGGGCTAACAAGAATCGAACTTGTGACCTCATCCTTATCAGGGATGCGCTCTAACCGACTGAGCTATAGCCCCGTACAGGAAGACGAGCCTATCGGGGGCCCGAGCCGGGTTCCACGGGCCGGGCGACCACCTCTTCCTCGAGGACGGTGACCCGCAGGCCCCCCACGAGTTCGGTGACCAGGTTGAAGATGACGGCGCCGAGCACCCAGAGACCCGAGCCGAGCACGATCAGGAACAACCCGCCCACGGCGCTGCTGGCGAACAACTGGCCACCCTTGAAGGTGAACGAGTCCCAGCCGAACGAGGTGAGGAACTGCTCGATGTTGTCGATGGTCCCGGTGGCGCTGGCGACGTTCCACAGCAGCACACCGGTCACCAGCATCACCACATACAGGGCCGCATGCACGACGATCGCCACCTTGAAGACGCTCCACGCGTCGATGTCGCGGATGACGCGTGTGACGCGGCGCACTCTGCGTTGCTGGGGGACGTCGACCACGCAACGAAGCGTAGTGACTCCGTCCCGTGCGCGTGAGTCAACCGCGTGCCATTGACGACGCCGTGACACCGTCGGTCTTCACCACCACGTGCACGGTTCCGTCAACCGTCGACTCGTCCACAATCAGGCTGCGGGAGATGTGGGCAACGTGTTCCGCCTTGTTCACACCCCCGGTGGCCCAGGCGAGTGCCACTGCATCGGCACACGCCTGCGCGCGGGCACGCTTCGTCAACACCGCGCCGGCGCGTGCGACAGCCATGCCGCACGACAGGGCGACAGCCACGAACAGGAGCAACAGTGGCGCGGCGTTGCCGCGCTGGTCACTCGTCGTCGGTGCTGAGGATGGGTGCGACCGAGGCAACGACGGCGCCGTCGTCGAGGTTCATCAGGCGCACGCCGGTGGCGGCGCGGCCCTGACTGGAGATCTGCTTGACCTCGGTGCGGATGGTGACGCCGTTCGATGCAATGGCGACGACCTCGTCCTCGAGACCCACCATGAAGGCAGCCACGACGTGGCCCTTCTTGTTGGTGATCTTGAGGCCGATGACGCCCTGGCCGCCGCGACCCTTGCGCGGGAACTGGGCGATCTGGGTGCGCTTGGCGTAGCCGGCGTCGCTGACGATGAGCATGGCGTCGTCGTCGCGGCCTGCGTCGCAGGACACGACCTCGTCGCCCGCCTTCAGGCGCATGCCGCGCACACCGGCGGCGGTGCGGCCCATTGGTCGCACCTCCTTCTCGGTGAAGCGGATGACCTGGCCGTTGCGCGAGACCATGAAGATGTCGTTGTCACCCGACGTCTCGACCACGCGGACGAGCTCGTCGCCGTCCTTCAGGTTGATGGCGATCAGGCCGTCGCGGCGGCTGCTGTTGTAGGCGTCGAATGCGGTCTTCTTGACCTGGCCGGACTTCGTCGCGAAGAACAGGAAGCGCTCGCCCGGGAACTCACGCGTGTCGATGATGGCCTGGATGGTCTCACCGGCCTGCAGCGGCAGCAGGTTGACGATCGGGATGCCCTTCGCCGAACGCTCACGCTCGGGGATGTCGTTCGAGCGCAGCTTGTACACCTTGCCGCGGTTCGAGAAGAACAACAGGTACGCGTGCGCCGTGGTGAACATGACGCGACGCACGATGTCGTCTTCCTTCAGCGTGGCGCCCTTGACACCACGACCGCCGCGGGCCTGCGCACGGAACTGCGCAGCCGGCACGGCCTTGATGTACTGGGCCTGCGTCATGACGACGACGAGTTCCTTGTCCTCGATGAGGTCTTCCAGGTTCATGTCGCCCACGTCGTTGCCGAGCGTGCACACGCGCGGCGTGGCGAATTCCTTGCGGACGTCGGCGAGCTCTTCCTTGATGACGCCGCGGAGCACGGTGTCGGAGGCGAGGATCTCCTCGTAGCCCTTGATGCGCGTCTGCACGTCCTCGAGTTCCTTCTCGATGTCGATGCGCGACAGTCGGGTGAGCTGGCGCAGCTGCATGTCGAGGATGTCGATGGCCTGGCGCTCGGAGAACTCGTAGGGCTTGGCCATGAGTGCTTCCTTGGCGGATGCGGCGTCATCGCTCTTGCGGATCAACTCGATGATCTTGTCGATCACGTTGAGCGCCTTCATGCGGCCCTCGAGGATGTGGGCGCGGTCGCGCGCCTTGTCGAGGCGGAACTGCGTGCGGCGCGTGACGACCTCGATCTGGTGACGCACGTAACCGTTCAGTGCGTCAGCCAGGTTGATGGTGCGCGGGACGCCGTCGACCAGTGCGACCATGTTCACCGGGAAGCTGGTCTGCAGTTGGGTCAGCTTGAACAGGTTGTTCATGACCACGTTCGCGTTGGCCTCGCGCTTCAGCTCGATGATGAGGTTCGTGGCGCCACCGGACGAGTTGTCGTTCACGTCGGCGATGCCGTCGAGCTCGCCCCCGTCCACCAGTTCCTGGATGCGTGCCGCAATGGCGGAACACGACGCCTGGTACGGCAGTTCGGTGACGCGGATCTCCATGCGGCCCTTCGCGCCTTCCTCGATGGTGACCTTCGCGCGCATCTTCACGCTGCCGCGACCGGTGCGGTACGCGTCGATGATGCCGGCGCGGCCGAGGATGGTTCCGCCCGTGGGGAAGTCCGGTCCCTTCACGAAGTTCATGAGGTCGTCGGGTGTTGCCGCCGGGTTGTCGATCAGGTGGATGGTGGCGTCGATGACCTCGCCCAGGTTGTGCGGTGGGATGCTCGTCGCCATGCCGACCGCGATGCCCTGGCTGCCGTTCACCAACAGATTCGGGAACCGCGCCGGCAGGACCTTTGGTTCCTCCGACGTGCCGTCGTAGTTCGGGATCATGTCGACGGTGTTCTCGTCGATGGAATCGAGCAGACGCATGGCGAGCGAGTGCAGGCGCGACTCGGTGTAGCGAGCAGCTGCCGGGCCGAAGTCGGGCGAGCCGTAGTTGCCGTGGAAGTCGATCAACGGGTGGCGCAGCGAGAACGGCTGCGCCATGCGGACCAACGCGTCGTAGATGGCCGAGTCACCGTGCGGGTGGTAGCGCGCCATGGTGTCGCCGGTGACGCGAGCGCACTTGACGAACGGTCGGTCCGGGCGGAAACCCTGTTGGTCCATGTCCCAGATGATGCGGCGGTGCACCGGCTTCAGTCCGTCGCGCACGTCCGGGAGGGCGCGCGACATGATGACCGACATCGCGTAGTCGAGGAACGAACGCTCCATCTCGTCCTGCAACGGGACGGGCTGCACTGCGTCGTTGTTGGGTGTGTTGGTGTCACTCATGGTCGATCAGCCGCTCCGGTCAGAAGTCCAGGTTGCGCACGTCGCGTGCGTTGGTGGTGATGAAGTTCTTGCGGCTCTCCACGTCGTCACCCATGAGCACGCTCATGACCTCGTCGGCCAGCGCGGCCTCCTCCACGGTGACCTGCAGCAGCGTGCGGCTCGACGCGTCCATGGTGGTGCTCTTCAGTTCCTGCCAGTCCATCTCGCCGAGACCCTTCAGGCGCTGGAACTCCTTCTTGTGGTTCGGCTTCTCCGCCAGGAACGCGGCCTTCGCGGCATCGTCCTTCAGGTACACCTTTTCCTTGCCGACCTCGGTGGAGTACAGCGGCGGCTGCGCGATGTAGATGTAGCCGGCTTCGACCATCGGTCGCATCTGTCGGTAGAAGAACGTCAGCAACAGCGTGCGGATGTGGCTGCCGTCGACGTCGGCGTCCGCCAGTGCGATGATCTTGTGGTAGCGCGCCTTCGATGCGTCGAACTCGTCGCCCACGCCCCCGCCGATCGCGGTGATGAGCGCCTGGATCTCGTTGTTCTTCAGCATCTTGTCGAGACGCGCGCGCTCGACGTTCAGGATCTTGCCGCGGATCGGGAGGATCGCCTGCGTGCGCGGGTCGCGCGCGTCGACGGCGGTGCCGCCTGCGGAGTCACCCTCCACGATGAACAACTCGCTCTCGTCGGCGTTGTTGCTGCTGCAGTCCTTCAGCTTGTCGGGCATGCCCGCGCCGGAGAGTGCCGTCTTTCGACGCACCGCGTTCCGCGCGTTCTTCGCGGCAAGGCGTGCCTGGGCAGCGGCGACTGCCTTCTTGACGATCTTGTTCGCTTCGGTGGGGTTCTCCTCGAACCACTCGGCCAGGTACCTGTTGGTGGCCTTCTGCACGAACGAGCGCATGGGGACGTTGCCCAGCTTGGCCTTGGTCTGGCCCTCGAACTGCGGCTCGCGCAGCTTCACCGCGATGATGGCGGTGATGCCCTCGCGGATGTCCTCGCCGAGCAGGTTGTCGTCCTTTTCCTTCAACAGGCCCTTGTCGCGGGCGTACTTGTTCATGACCGACGTGAGCGCGGTCTTGAAGCCCTCGACGTGCATGCCGCCCTCGGTGGTGCTGATGCCGTTCGCGTAGCCGTGGATGCCCTCGTAGTACCCGGTGTTCCACTGGATGGCGACGTCGGCCTGCATGCCCTCTTCGTCGTCCTCGTCCTCGAACGACGCGACCTTTGCGAACAGCGACTCCTTCGAGGCGTTCAGGTGCTTCACGAAGTCGACGATGCCGCCCTTATACTGGAACGTGACGGTCTGTTCCTTGCCGGCGCGTTCGTCGGTGAAGACGACCTCGAGGCCCTTGTTCAGGAAGGCCATGGTCTGCAGGCGCTCCATGACGGTGCGGGCGACGAACTCGACGCCCTCGGACGCGAAGATCACGGGGTCGGGGTAGAAGGTGACCGTGGTGCCGGTCTTGCGGCCGCGCGCCGGGGTGGACCCGGTCTTGGCCAGCTTGCTGACGGGCTTGCCGCCGTCCCTGAACTCCATGGCGAAGCGGTCGCCGCCACGGTCGATTTCCAGCTTCACGTTGGTGGACAAGGCGTTCACGACTGACACACCCACACCGTGGAGACCGCCCGACACCTTGTAACCCTCGCCGCCGAACTTGCCGCCGGCATGCAGGACCGTGAGAACCACCTCGGCAGCGCTCTTTCCCTTGTGGGGACCGGACGGATAGGGGTCCACGGGGATGCCGCGGCCGTTGTCGTCCACCTGGCAGCCACCGTCGGCGAGCAGGGTGACGCCGACGCGCGAGGCGAAACCGGCCATTGCCTCGTCGATCGAGTTGTCAACCACTTCCCAGATCAGGTGATGCAGACCCGCGAGACCCGTGGAACCGATGTACATGCCCGGTCGCTTGCGCACCGGATCAAGGCCTTCGAGAACCTGGATGTCTTTGGCGCCGTAGTCCGCAGAGGGTTGTTTGGACGTTGCCTTTTTCTCTGCTGCCATGGTGAAACCGATACTACTTAATAGGTGCTGTGGTTATCGGGAACGTCGTACTTTCACCTCGAGTGAGTCGACCACGTCACCGACGTGCTCGCGCAATGTGTTGAGAAGCTGCCGCTCGAGGAACTTCAACTGGGTTGCCCAGGCGTTCTCGACGACCTCCACGGTGAGCACCCCGCGTTCGAGACGCACCGGTGTCACGTTGTCGGCGACCGTGTCCCCGACGACGGTCCGCCACTGCGAGAACAGGTCCTTCGCGGCAGGTGCGTCCTTGCCCACGACCCTGCCGAGGTAGCGCCCGAGCAGGTCACCCAGGCTGCGTGGCTTCGGACCGGCCGGGATGTCGTCAGGATGGACCTCCTCGGCCCCCTCGCCGTAGGCGTCCAGGCGGTCGTCGGGGCTCATTGCGGGCCGCCCATGGTGCGGTGGTCGACGACGGAGCCGTTCGAGATCGTGATGACGGTGTCGGGATGGGCGGCCTCTGGCAGGGTCGACGCCGTGGTGATGATGACCTGGCCCTTCGGGAGGTGGGCCAGCAGGGCTGCAGCACGGTCGTTGTCCAGCTCCGACAGGACGTCGTCAAGCACCAGCAGGGGCGCCACCCCCACGGTGTCGGTGACCAGTCGGTGCACCCCGAGACGCAGGGCGAGGGCCAGGGTGCGGCACTCCCCCTGGGAACCGGTGGTCTTGACCGCCATGCCCTTCAGGGCGATCTCCAGTTCGTCACGGTGGGGCCCGACGGTGCTGACCCCCCGGCGGATGTCATCGGTGCGCGCTGCGGCCAGAGCAGACGCCAGGCCCGGTCTACGCCACTCCGGCTCGTAGACCAGCTCCACGGGGGTGGGCGCCCCGGCCAGCGCCTCATAGGCGGACAGCACATGGGGACCGAGCTGGGCCACCAGGCGGGCGCGCGCGTCGCCCAGCCGTGTGCCGAGGTCCACCAGCTTTTCGTCCCACACATCGAGCGTCATGGCGATCTCGTCGGTCAGCCGGCCGTTCGACTGCTTCAGCACCACGTTGCGCTGTCTCACGACGCGATCGACCTCTGCACACAGGGCGTCGTTCTTCGTCGCCAGCGCGATGAGCGCGTCGTTCATGAACTCGCGGCGCACGGACGGACCCTCGTAGATCAGCGCGAGGTCGTTCGGGGAGAACACGGTCGTGCGCACGATGCCGAGAAGGTCACGAACGCGCTGCAGACGCTGCTTGTTCACCAGCACCTTGTTGCGTCCCATGCGGTTGATCTCGGCCTCGACCAGGATCTCGCGGCCGTCGTCGTCGTGGCGGATCTCCGCGCGGATGTAGGCGGAGTCGCATCCCTTGCGCACGAGCACGTCGTTCGGCACGCCGCGGAAGCTGCGCAGTGTCGCGAGATAACTCATTGCCTCGGCCAGGCTGGTCTTGCCCTGCGCGTTCTTGCCGATCACGGCGGTCACGCCGTTGCTCAGTTCCAGCGTTTCGCGTTCGTAGTTGCGAAAATCAGTGAGTTCGATGCGGTGGATGACCACACGACCACCGCGCTCAGAGACGCTGCGGCATCAGCAGATAGAGATACGTGTCCGAACCGGCGGGACGGATGACCGCCGGCTTGTTCGGCTGGCTCGTTGCGATCGTGACTTCCTCGGTGCCGCATGCATCAACACCACCCGCGAGGTAATCGGCGTTGAATGCGACGGTGATTTCCTCGCCCGTGAACTGCGCGTCGATGTCCTCCACGCTAGTCGACCCGTCGGGCAGGGTGACGGTGAGGCGTGCACCGTCGTTCGACATGCGGATGCGAACGGGCGCGGTTTCACTGGCGAGAACCCCTGTGCGACGGAGTGCGTCGAGAATCTCGTCACGGTTCACCACTGCAAGGTTCGTGGAGTCCTTCGGGATGATCGTGATGTACGGCGGGTACTGCGCGTTGATCAACCGGGTGGTGAGCGTCATCGACGGTGTCTGGAACGTGGCGTCGGTGTCGGAGAAACGAACGGTGACTTCATCGGCGACATCGAGCAGGCGCTGCAGTTCGGACAGTGCTCGGCTGGGGATGAGGAACTGGTCGATGTTGCCGGTTGCACCGCCGGACAGATCGCGCATGGCCATGCGGTAGCCGTCCGTTGCGACGAGGCGCAGTCCTGCATCGGTCGATGTCATCAGCACTGCGTTCAGGTGGTGCTTGCCCGGGTCCTTGCTGGCGGCCAGCACCACTTGGCTGAGCGCGCTCTTGAACTCAGCCGAGGGAATGGTGATGGGGTCGCCGTTCGGCGGTGACGTGCGGGGGAACTCGATCGCGTTCAACGTGGGGATGGTGAACTGGGAGCGGCCGGCGCTGACGGTGGCAACGTCTCCCGCGATCTCGATGGTCACCTTGCCCTGCGGCATGACGCGCACGATGTCATTCAGGACACGCGCGGTGACGAGAGCCTGGCCGTCGGTGTCGCCGCCGACGGCGAGGACGAACTGCATGGCGACGTCGTTGTCGGTGCTCGAGAGAACGAGCACGTCGCCGGTGAGATTCATCTTCACGCCGGACAGGGCCGGTGTTCCCGCGTTGCGGGTGCTGGCAATGCGTGACAGGGCACCGAGTGCCTCGGCAAGGATTCCTTGTTCGCTTCTGAACTTCATGATCAACGCGCTTTCGGGGGAACGGCTTCGGGCGATATTACGACGCCGCGACTAATACAGCCGTGAGGTGTGTCATTCAGAACAATGGTGTTAATAGGTGCTGTGGATTGTGGAGAAGGTGTCCCAAACCCAAGCCGGCCATGGAGGGGGCGTGTGAACCCACATGCGTGTGGTTTCACAGATTCCACGGGTGTCATTCCGGGTGCTGTGGAGAAGGAGTGGTTTGTCCACCCCTGTCCACTCCCCGCACACATGCGCTTCCCCATGACGTCCACAACCCCGGTCAGCTGTTCTTGATGCGGGTGATGATGTCGGACACCTGGTCGTATGTGGCCTTGTGCTCGCGCATCATGCGCTGGGTCTTGTCGACAGCGTGGATGACGGTGGTGTGGTCGCGGCCGCCGAACAGACGGGCGATTGCCGGGTAGCTGAGCTCGGTCATGTCACGGAACACGTACATGGCGATCTGGCGGGCGGCCACCAGGGGACGCTGCCGGCTCTTGCCCTTCAGGGCCTCCACGGTGAACCCGAGGTACCCGGCCATCTCGGCGAGGAGTTCCTCGTCGGTGCGGGTCTTCGAGCTGCTGGTGGTCAACAGGTCAGCCAACTGGGCCTCGGCCATCTCCACCGTGGGGGTCTCCCGGGTGAGATTGGCGAAGGCGGCCACCCGGATGAGGGCGCCCTCCAGCTCGCGGATGTTCGAAGTGATGTTCGAGGCGATGAACTCGAGGACGTCCGACGGCAGCGGGGTGTTGTCCCTCTCGGCCTTGTTGCGGAGAATCGCAAGGCGGGTCTCCACGTCCGGCAGCTGGATGTCGGTGATCAGGCCCCAGCGGAAGCGGCCGCGGAGGCGGTCCTCCAAGGTTGGGATGGCATCCGGGGTGCGGTCAGAGGTGATGACGATCTGCTTGTTGGCCCCATGGAGGCTGTTGAAGGTGTGGAAAAACTCCTCCTGGAGACCTTCCTTGCCCTCGATGAACTGGATGTCGTCGATGAGGAGAACATCGATCTCCCGGTAGCGGCGCTTGAAGGCCGCGGTGGTGTTGGTACGGATCGCGTCGACGTACTCGTTGAGGAACGTCTCCGTGGAGACGTACCGCACCTCGTAGTGCGCGTAGTGCGCGTGCACGTACCAACCGATTGCCTGCAGCAGGTGCGTCTTGCCGAGTCCGGCGGAGCCGTAGATGAAGAGCGGGTTGTACGAACGACCGGGTGTCTCGGCGACGCGCAGCGCGGCGGCCAGCGCGAACTGGTTCGAGGCACCCTTCACGAAGTTCTCGAAGGTGTAGCGGGGGTTCAATCCGACCGCAGAACCCTTGCCGTTGTTGGGGATTGCGACATGTGCCGGAGCGGGTGCGTCGACGACATCGGTCGTGTCGACGGTGTCGTCCTCTGACAGCTCGTGGATCTCGATGATGAGTTCGCGGTCGCTCTCGCCGATCTCGTCGAGCGCTTCGACGACGAGGGGGCGGAAGGTCGTCGTGATGCGGTCGCGGACATGGGTGTTCGGCACTGCGAGACGCAGCGAGTCATCGTCACTGGGCAGTGCGACGACGTCATTGAACGTCGAGAACCACACGCCCTCTGCTACTTGTGCCTTCAGCAACTGTGCAGTTGCATTCCAGACAGCTTCGTGATTGCTCACTGGACTCCGCCTCCTAGTGTCCCCAGTGATATCCACAGGCTGTGGACACCACCCCAGCGGGATTCGCTGGGAGATGCGAAGGTATCAGGGTTGTGGATATCGCCCAAAAGCGAGACAGGGCATGGCGTAGGGCCGCCAAATTCCGGTCGCGGGGTGGTGGTGTCGGGCTCCTCTGCCCCCTAGCCTGTGACAACTGTTTGTTGTGCGCGCCAGGCGAGCAACGAACCAACCGAGATTCCGAGCTCCCCCAGGGAGCCTTCCCGCTAGGAGGCGCCATGAAGCGCACCTTCCAACCGAACAATCGACGCAAGGCTCGCAAGCACGGCTTCCGTGCGCGCATGAGCACCCGCGCCGGCCGCGCGATCCTGAAGTCCCGTCGGGCCAAGGGTCGCTACAAGCTCAGCGCTTGATCCAGCGCATCCAGAGCCGCTCCGCCTTCACCCGTATCCGTTCCGAGGGCGTGCATCTGCGCTCTGGTGTGCTCTCGTGCACCATGATCCTCGACCCCTCGCTTCCCGGCCCCCAGGTGGGCTATGCGTTTTCCCGCAAGTTCGGGTCTGCCGTGCGTCGCAACCGCATCCGGCGACAACTTCGTGAACTTGTGAAAATCCGTGAAACCCAGTTCCCTGCTGGAGTTTTCGTCTTCGGAGCCAGCCCTCGTGCATCCCAGACGCCCATCGAGATCCTGGCGCGTGACCTGGACGGCCTCCTCGCAAAGGTGGCCCGCTGATGTGTGCTGACGTGATCGAGCACCAGGCAACAACCCGGCCCCTGACCCGTGGCCAGAGGTTCCTCCTGGCCGGAATCCGTCTGTACCAGACCTCCCGCGAGGGTCGCCCCTCCCCGTGCCGGTTCTGGCCCACGTGCTCTCACTACGGCTTCGAAGCCATCGAAACCCACGGCTCGCTCCGCGGGTCCTGGTTGACCCTCCGCCGACTGTCCCGTTGCCGCCCGTTCGGGCCCTCGGGCGTTGACCCCGTCCCCGACCCGCGACCGGGTCGTTAGAAAGGAAACCCCGTGTTCACTCCTTTTGCCTGGCTGATCGACACGTTCTACAGCTGGACCCACAACTACGCCCTCGCTCTCGGCCTGGTGGCACTCGCGGTGATGTTGTTGATCACCCCGCTGACCTTGAAGAGCACCAAGGGAATGCTGGAAATGCAGCGTCTGCAGCCGGAAATGAAGAAGCTGCAGAACCAGTACCGCGGCGACCGCCAGAAGCTGAACGAAGAGATGATGAAGCTGTACCAGGAGCACAAGGTGAACCCCTTGGCCTCCTGCCTGCCGCTCCTGGCCCAGATGCCGGTGTTCATCATCATGTTCCGGGTCATCAGTGGCTTGACCTACGAACAGAGCCCCGGCGCTGGCTTCAAGCCCAAGTACATCGAGACTGCGTCCGAGCTCTACAGGTCTCTCGTGGGCAAGACCGAGATGAGGTCGTTCGGCATTGACCTCGCCATCCGGCCCTCCCAGGCCATGGGTGACGGATTCGGCAACGGTCTCCCCTACGCCTTCCTGATCGTTGCGCTGGCCGGCTTGTTCTTCGTCCAGCAGCGCATGGTCGCCAGCCGCGCCACCAGCCCCACCATGTCGGCCGGCCAGGCCAAGGTCATGCAGTACATGCCGGTGGCATTCGCCTTCTTCCAGGTCTTCCTGCCCACGGGTCTTGTCGTGTACTACATGGTCCAGGCCATTGTGCGCATCGTGCAGCAGTGGTACATCACCCGCAAGTTCTACGGCGAAGGTGGCCTCGGCCATGTCGCCCAGGAGGCGTCCAAGCGCGCACGCGACATGAAGGACGACGAACCTGCGAAGCCTGCGAAATCAGGCAAGCAGAAGGATGAACAATCGCAAGCACCCTCGAAGATCCAAAGCAAGAGAGTGACTGCGCCGAAGGACCGTCCCGCGCCCAGTGGACGTCCGAGTCGGCCCACCCCGCCCGGTAAGCGCAACAAATAGTCGCGCGGGCATTCGTAGAAAGAGACCACACCATGGAATGGGTAGAGACCACAGGGGACACCCTGGAAGAAGCCAAGAACGCCGCGCTGGATCAGCTCGGTGTCGCCGAGGACGAAGCCGACTTCGAGATTCTCGAAGAGCCCCGTCCGGGCCTGTTCGGACGCACCCGCGGTGAAGCCCGCGTTCGCGCCCGCGTTCGCCCGACCACCCCGCGCGGCAAGAACGAGCGTGACCGCAACAACCGTCGTGACCGCAACGGCCGCAGCGACAAGGGTGCCAAGGGCGGCGAGCGCAATGAGCGCAGCAACAACCGCCAGACACGCGAGAAGCGTGAGGAGACCCCTCGCCCGCCCCGCGAGAAGGTGGATGTTGACCCGGCCGCAGTTGGTCAGGCCGCGTCGGATTTCCTGTCGGGCCTTGTGTCTGCCTTCGGAACCACCGGCCAGGTGTCGGTCAGCCGCGAGGATGACGAGATCGAGGTTCGCGTGGACGGAACCGAGCTCGGCCTGCTGGTCGGCCCCGGTGGCAACACCCTGATGGCCATCCAGGACCTCACCCGCGTTGCCAGCCAGCGTCGCCTCGGCGACCAGGACACCCGTCTGCGCGTGGACATTGCTGGCTACCGCGAGCGCCGCAAGGAGGCCCTCGGACGCTTCGCCCAGAAGGTGGCCGAGGAGGTCGTGGCCACCGGCCAGGCCCGCCGCCTGGAGCCGATGAACTCGGCCGACCGCAAGATCGTGCACGACACGCTCATCGAGGTCGCAGGCGTTAGCACGCGCAGCGAGGGCGAAGACCCGAAGCGCCGCGTGGTGGTGGAGCCCGCAACCGCAGAATAAGTACGCTCGGGGCTGCGATGAGCAGCCCACGAAAGACTCTTGACGACGTCCTGGGGGACGCCCAGAAATGGGGAACCCTGGGACGTCGTTCCATTTCCGAGGTCATCTCCCATGCCCGCCAGTTCGTGGCACCCCTGGCCAGCTGTATCGGTCCGGTCATTGACATCGGTACCGGGGCCGGCGTGCCGGGCCTCGTGATCGCGGTTGACCGCCCCGATCTGCGCTTGGTGCTGACCGACCGGCGGGCCACCCGTATGGATGCCCTGCGCCGTGGGGTCATGGCCATGGGTCTGGCTGACCGGGTCGAGGTGGTCACGGCGGACGTGGAGGACCTTGGTCGTGACCCCGAGCACGCCGCCCAGTATGAGGCTGTGGTGAGCCGGGGGTTCGGTCCACCGGAGGCCACCCTGCGTCTCGCCATCCCCCTTGTGACCCCCGGCGGAATGATCGTGATCTCCGAGCCACCGAGCGACCAACCGGACAGGTGGAAAAAAACGGAGCTCCTCGATGCGCTCGGTGTGACCCTGATTCGGGACTTCCCTGGGGTGGCCGTCTTCAGGGTTTCCACACCCTCAACCCTTGGTTGACAAGGGTTTCCCACGTTTCACGGGAAACAGGGGAGGTTCCAGAAACTTCCAGACGTTTCACGTGAAACATTCTCTCGTGTCAATGGAAGTCATCCCGGGCTCCTCTCTTGAGGTCGGCCTTCCGCCTTCCGATCCCGGTCCACACATTCGTGTTTCACGTGAAACACCCCGCTAGATCCCTCGCCATCCACCCGTTATCCACACCCCCGAACTAGCATTTCGGCAGTCCACAGGTTTCGATTCGGAAGAAGGTTCACCCCATGAGCGCATCGGTCATCGCCATCTCGCTGCAGAAGGGCGGCGTCGGCAAGACCACCACGGCCATCAACTTGGGGGCCGCGTTGGCTGAACTGGGCTTCCGGACACTGATCATCGACATTGACCCTCAGGGCAATGCCACCTCAGGTCTTGGGGTCCAGCCCCCCGACGATGCCCCCACCATGGCCGAAGTCCTGCGCCGGGAAGACACACTGGAGAACGTCGTTGAGGCGACTGCCGAGAAGAACCTTTTCGTTGCCCCTGCTCCCAGCACCCAGGATCTTGCCGGTGTCGAGGCCGAGCTGGTGGCCGAGATGTTCCCCCAGCCGCGCCTGAAGGATGCCATTTCTGCGGTGGCAGACGACTATGACTACGTCCTGATTGACTGCCCGCCCACGCTCGGCCGTTTGACTGTCAATGCGTTCATGGCCGCTGACACCGTCCTCGCGCCGGTGCAGTGCCATTACTTCGCACTGGAGGGCCTGCGGGACCTGACGGCGATCGTCACCCAGGTGCGCGAGGCGGGCCTGAACCCCAAGTTGGAAATCGGGTACTACCTCATCACAATGTTCGAGAAGAGCAAGAACCTGTCGGTGGAAGTGGCCACGGACATGCGCGCCACGTTCGGTGATCGCGTGTTCAAGACGCCGATTCCGTACAACGTGAAGCTCGCCGAGGCGCCCAGCATGGGCATGTCGGTGCTGAAGCATGCAGGATCTTCAACAGGAGCAAAGGCGTATCGCGCCGTGGCAAAGGAGTTGAGCAATGGCCGAGAACCGCAAGCTGGGTAGGGGACTGTCGACCCTCATTCCGTCGCAGAAGCCGAAGGAGTCCGCACCTGCAGCCCCTGCTCCCGCAGTCTCCACGCCATCGACCCCGAAAACCCCCGCAGCTCAGCCGGTTGCCGAACTTCCGGACTCTGCCCTTCGGGATGTCTCGGTGGATGCGATCACACCGAACCCACACCAGCCCCGTGTGCACTTCGATGAAGAGTCACTGAACGACCTGGCGAAATCCATCAAGGAGATCGGTGTTCTCCAGCCCCTGCTTGTGCGCGAAATCTCAAAGGGCCGCTACGAACTGATTGCCGGCGAGCGTCGCCTTCGTGCCGCCCAGAAGGCGAAGCTCTCGGTGGTTCCGGTTGTCGTTCGCGAAGTCAACGAACTGGCGTCGGTGGAGCAGGCTCTTGTCGAGAACCTTCACCGTCAGGATCTCACGGCCCTGGAAGAAGCCGCCGCGTACCAGCAGTTGGCTGACGACTTCGCGTTGACCCACGAACAAGTCGCCAAGCGCGTGGGAAAGAGCCGTGCTGCCGTCACCAACTCATTGCGCCTCTTGAACCTGCCTGCACCGATCCAGGGTTACCTGGCCGACGGCCGACTGTCGGCCGGACACGCCCGCGCATTGCTCGGGTGCTCATCGACGTCCACCATGGAATCCCTCGCCGCCACTGCCGTGAAGGAAGGCTGGTCGGTGCGCACCATCGAGGACGCCGTGAAGTCCGGAAGCACCGGCAGCAAGCCAGGTGGGTCCGGGGGATCGGGCGGCTCGGTCCAGATGAAGCCCGCGGGTCTGCTGGAGCTGGAGAAGCTGCTGGCGGATTTCCTGGAAACCCGAGTCGGCGTGTCCATGGCGGGCAAGCGAGGCAAGATCTCGATCGACTTCGCTGATCTCGTCGACCTGGAGCGGATCTACCGCCGGATGACCGAATCCGACGACTGAGTCACAACCGTGTAGTTCTCCACACAGTGTGGACCCTGAATTGAGGGTTGAAGTGGATGTTTATCAACACCTGTGAATTGCCTGTGGATAACCCAGCTTCCGAGGCCGGAGAACTACGTCAGCCCTCGAGGGGAGCGGCCAACCAGTCCCGAAGGGACGAGACCATGGCGTTCGCGACGCCGGTGACCTTCAGGCGCACGATGCGCTGTGGTCCAAGTGAGCACAGTACGGCGGGCATCCGCGTCTCGCGCAGCACCGGGTGACGCATTCCCTGTGTGCGGACGGTGAGTTCGGGGACCCGATCCCGCATTGTCGCAGCAATGCGGTCCGCGAGCGCCTTCCCTCCGACGCTGTGGAACGTGGGCACTTCATAGAAGTAGATGACGCAGTCGTCAGTCTCGTTCGACTCGAAACCCACGTACACGTCAGCTCCGTATTCGTTCGCCGCGCGCGCCTGCGTGAGCGCGTCTGACTCCACGGTCGTGCTGAAGGGGAATGCATCGTGTGCACGGTGCTGTGTCGCCCGGAGAACATCGGTGACACCGTCGAAACCGCCGAGAACCACGCGCGCCGTGAGAGGAGACGTCGAGTCGGTGAGTTCCTCGCGTTCGCGCACCAATGCCACACCGGGTCCGTCGCCTGATTGCGAACTCACACGCAACAGCATCGCGACAACATCCGGCGCAGCGATTCCGTTCGCGTTCAGGCCCATGTTGCGCTGGAAGTCGGTGAGCGCCGAATGTGTCAGCGGACCGAACACGCCGTCCACACGACCGCAGTCAAAGCCCAGTCGGTTCAGCACCGATTGCAGTTCCGCGACGTCATCACCACGCAGGTTCGGCGTCCGTTCGTAGAGGATGCGGTCACCGATCGACCATGACGCCTCGATCAACGTCGACCACATCACGTCATCGACGACACCCGTGGCGGACAGGCCGAACGCATCCTGGAACGCGATGACCGCCGAGTGCGTCCGCGCACAGAACGTGGAGTCCTCGGCCGCACCCGGTGCGAGGAATCCGGCTGCCGCAAGACGGCGTTGCAGGTCGCGCACGGTCGGGCCGCGATGGCCCGGGCCGATGGTCAGGCCGGAAGTAATGCGGTCACCACCTGGGTCGCGGCTGTCAGCCGAGAACCGGGGCCAGGTCCTGAAGGAGTGCCGACTTTGACTTCGCGCCGACGATCTTGTTGACGATCTCGCCGTCCTTGAAGACGAGCATGGTGGGGATGCTCATCACGCTGAAGCGGCCGGCGATGTCGCCGTAGTCATCGACATTGAGCTTGGCGATGGTGATCTTGCCGGCTTGCTCGGTTGCGATCTCGGAGAGGATCGGCGCGATCAGCTTGCACGGTCCGCACCATTCGGCCCAGAAGTCGACAAGAACGGGGGTGGATGAACCTGCAACTGTCTCGTCGAACGTGCTGCTGGTGAGTGTGACGATTCCGTCGGCCATGTCGGTGTCCTTTCGAAGTGAGTGAATGCTAGTGCTGGTTCTCCAACCAGCGTTCGCAATCGATCGCGGCCATGCAACCGGAACCGGCTGCGGTGATGGCCTGGCGGTAGGTGTGGTCCTGCACGTCGCCGCAGGCGAAGACGCCCTCGATGTTCGTGTAGGTGCTTCCCGCGCGCGTCATGAGGTAACCGGAGTCCTCCATCTCGAGAACTCCCGTGAACACACCCGTGTTCGGCTTGTGTCCGATGGCGATGAACAGGCCGGTCACGGGGAGTTCCTGGGTGGACCCGTCTGTCCTGGTGAGCGTGACGCCCGACAGCGACGAGTCACCGTGGAGGGCCGTCACCTGGCTGTTCCAGACGATCTCGATCTTCGGGTTGTCGAGAGCGCGCTGCTGCATGATGCGCGAGGCGCGCAGGGCATCGCGGCGCACGATCAGGTGCACCTTCGAGGCGAACTTGGTGAGGAAGGTGGCTTCCTCGATGGCGGAGTCGCCGCCGCCGACCACGGCAATCTCGTGGCCACGGAAGAAGAAGCCGTCGCAGGTGGCGCAGGTGCTGACGCCGTGACCGATCAGCTCTGACTCGCGCGGGAGGTCCAGCATCAGGGACTGGGCACCGGTGGCCACGATGATCGAGTTGGCCTTGTGTTCCTGTTCGCGGATCCACACGGTGAACGGTCGTTGCGAGAAATCGACCTTGGTGACCTTCTCGGTGACGAACTCGGCACCGAAACGGGCGGCCTGCTCCTTGAACTTCATCATGAGCTCGGGGCCCTGGATGCCCTCGGGCCAGCCGGGGAAGTTCTCGACCTCTGTCGTCAACATCAGCTGCCCGCCGGGCTGGTCGCTGGTCGAGGAGGGCTCACCCTCGATCACGAGCGGGGCGAGTGATGCTCGCGCGGCATAGATGGCTGCGGTCAGTCCCGCGGGACCGGAGCCGATGATGATGGTGTTGCGAACGTTGCTCATGATGGATCGTCTTCCTTGAACCGCTTGCGCATGAGGAATGTTCCCAGGAGGAAGAACAGTGCGCTGAGGATGAAATAGGTGCCCCACACCGCCTGGTCGTGGGAGAGGCCGGCATCGAGCGCCGCGATCAACCCACGGGCGGTCCCGACGGACAGCACGACGACGACCGACACGATGCCGAACGCGGCGAGCAGACCGAACACCAGACCGCGCGCCGTTGTGACGATCGGTTGGGTGGTGTACCTGCGGACCAGCTGGACCCAGCGGTCGATGAAATCGACACTGCGGTTGGCCCACTCTGGGTCAGTCAACGGATTGGAGGGCACGCCACCAGCCTAACGGCGGGCGTGATTACGGGGTCGTGGTGCCCGGCACCAGGTTCACCCACTGACAGGTGTCCTTGTCGACGAACTCGAGCATGCCGTTGAACGTGAACACGAGGTATGTCCGTCCGTCTGCGGCGTCGAACTCGCCGATGTAGGTGGAATCAATGGGCTGGAGCTCTCCGCTGGCGCACTGCGGTGTACCGGCCGTGGCTGTCGTGGCGTCCCCCTTGGCCACGGTGGTGCTCGTCAGGGGGGCAACCGTCGAGGGTCGGGTGGCGGCCCGGACCGACGTGTCCGCCGCAACTTGTCCGACGCCGGGAGAATGCAATGTCCAGCCGATCGCGCCGCCGACGACCAGCAGGCATGCTGCCGCAGACGAGAAGAGCGCGCGCCGTCGCGAGTCGAGGTGCGTCACCGTCATCGGCCGCGCCGATTCGGCTTCCCATGCGGACAGCGACGCGGCAATGTGTGCGTCCTTCGTGTCCCGGGTTGCCGCAGGAACGTGCCGCAACGCGTCAGCGACGGGCCCGGGCAGGTCCAGTTCTTCATTGTCCATGTCCTGGCCTCCTTCCGGGTCCTCTGTGTGGTTGTCCGTGCCCATGTGACGTCACCGGAATTCCTGATGGTTCCCGAGCAGGTCCATCAATTGGGCCCGGCCCCGCGCCAGGCGGCTGCGGACGGTACCGATGGGAAGCCCGAGAGTATCTGCGATGTCGGCGTAATCGAGGTCGGCCACGTGCCGGAGAACCAGCACCTGTCGGTATTCGGGGGTGACCTGTTCGAGGGCGGATTCGAGATCCAACTGGTCGACGACGGCATCGGTGGGGCTGTCCACCGACGCGGTCGCGGCCGACAGCGCCGAGTCATCCACGGGACGCGGTCTGCGTCTGGTGCGTCGGATCTCGTCGAGGGCGGCATTGGTGGCGATGCGGTAGGCCCAGGTGGAGAACTTGGACCTGTGGTCGAACCGCGGCAGGGCCCGCGCGATGGAGATCATCGCGTGCTGCGTGGCGTCCTCGGCATCGGATGCGTTGATGACGATGCGGTGGCAGACGGCACGAACCAGGTCGTAATGGTCCCGCAGGAGTCGTTCGACGGCGGCAGCGTCGCCCCTGACGGCCCGGTCAACAAGTGATTCAACGTTCTCGATCACGATGCCAGAACAGTAGTGGGGTCGTGGTGCGGGTCAGGGAGCCGACGCGAACGAGATGTCGTTGATGACGCCCTTGTACGGGTTGGTGTTGCTGCATGACCCGCTGCGGCCGATCTCGCGCAGCAGCAACAGCATGTAATGGCCCGGAGTCTGCACCGTGAACGTGCCGACCCCCGCGTTCTCGCCGTAGCCGTTCGCCACGCGGAGGCCCCAGTCCTCGAGACGTGCGGGAACCGTGGGGGAATCCACCGAGTACACCTCGGCGTTCCACGGACCGTTCCCGAAGTTGGCAGAGATCGTGCCGATTCCCGTTCCGGACATCTCGAGCACCAGTCCGAGACCACCCTTCGATCCGAAGAAGCGGTCCCCGTAACAGACGGTCGTCCAGGAAGTGGCCGGGTTGTTGTCGAGCAGGAGCGGGATCTGGGCCTCGTTCTCCACGCCGTCATCCCCGTTGGGGTCGTAACTGCGCACGGATGTCAGCGACACCGCGCCGATCAGGGGCTTGTCCGACGCCCCCGGTGTGACGGTTGATGACCTCGTGTTCTGCAGGCCGTTCCACAACAGGACGCCCATGACGATTGCCGCAACGATGATCGCTGCGACCGGCAGCATGTTCTTCTTCGTCTGTGTCTGTTGCTTCCCCGGCAGGGCCTTCCTCGACCGGTTGATGTTCTTCGGTGTCGCGTCCCGGCGCACGACGGGAGTCGAGCGCGGTGTGTCGTTGCGACGGTCTGCTGCTTCGTCCGTCTCTCCGTCGGCGTCGGACTGCGCGCGTGCCCGTGCCTCCGCGACGCGCTTGTGCATGAGCGGATCGAGCGGAGCCCGCGAACCGCTGCGTTGCGGGCCGTGTGTGTCGAGTCCCGCGGGCGGCGTGGCGGCGTCGTGCACGTGGCTCAGCGCCTTGTCGAGTGCCTCGACGACGTCGTCCGCTGACTGGTAGCGGTTCTCAGGCTTGCGACGCAGCATCTTGTGGATGACCTCGATGACCGTGCTCGGCACGTCATGGCGCACACCGCCGAGCGGCGTGGGGTCTCGCTGCAGGCGGGCAATCGCCACCTGCTGGTCGTTTTCCCCCTTGAAAGGCACGTGTCCGGCGAGGCATTCGTACAGAACGAGACCGAGTGAGTAGATGTCTGCTCGACCGTCGAGTTCGCGTCCCTGCACCTGTTCCGGTGACAGGTACTTCGCCGTGCCCATCATGAGATCGGCCCGCGTCAGGTCGGTGGAATCGTTCTCGTTCGACTTCACGCCCTTCGCGATGCCGAAATCCGTCAGCCAGATTTCGCCGGTGCGCACCATCATGATGTTTCCCGGCTTGATGTCGCGGTGGACGATGCCCGCCTCGTGCACGACTGCCAGCGCGGACGCGATTGCCTTTCCGATGTGCACCGTCGTGTACACCGACATCGTGTGCGCCTTGTTGCCGTTCGTGGATCGCTGCGAGTCGAGAAGCTCGCGGAGACTCTGGCCCTGGATGAGACGCATCACGAGAGCGACCTGTTCGCCCTCCTCGATGCAGTCGTACACGGGCATGATGTGGGGGTGGTGGAGCTTCGCGAGCGCGATTCCCTCGCGACGGAAACGCTCCGCGACCATTCGGTCGTTGATGACCGACTCCTTCAGCATCTTGATGGCGACCTCGCGTCTCAACTGCATGTCGTAGGCGCGCCAGACGACGGCCATGCCGCCTTCTGCAAGGACGTTCTCGAGGCGGTACCGACCGCCGAGTACGTCATCCGTGTGTGAGTGAGCAACCATCGCCGAGCGACAACGCTAGTTGTGGACAACACCCGCCGGAGGGAGCCTCACACGTGCGGGATCAACGGGTTGACGTCGAGTCGCGATGCGAGACCCGCCGGGCAATCACTCGGCGGTGCGGAATGCGATGCCGATGGTTCCCTGTCCGGCGTGCGTGCCGATGACCGCACCGATGTCGCCGACCATGATCTCGCCGGAGTAGACCTCGCGCACCTTCGCGACGAAGTCATCGATGTCCGCGCACTGGGCGTGCAGGACGCCGAGGCGTTCCACGCGGCCCGCGTTCTTGAGAGTCTCGAGAAGCGAGTTCAGGGCCTTGCCGCGCGTGCGCTGTTTGCCCGCCTCCTCGACCAGCCCGTCGCGCACCTCGATGAGGGGCTTGATGGAGAGTGCACTCGCCAGCATGGCCTTCGCACCCCCGATGCGGCCGCCCTTCTTCAGGTTCTCGAGGGTGTCGAGCGCGCCGAACACGTGGGTACGGGGAACCAGGCTCTCCGCCATGGCCACGATCTGGTCGATGGAGTCCCCGGCCCTGGCCCGCTCGGCACATTCGACAGCGGTGAGGCCCACGCCGAGCGAGGCGTTGCGGCTGTCCACGATGCGCACGTCGATGTCCTGTGCCACTGCCTTGGCCGCCAGGTCGGCGCTCTGCAGAGTGAACGACAGCGACGAGGACAGCGCGACCACCACGATTCCGGTGGCTCCCTCCGACTTCAGGCGGCGGTACACCTCCTCGAACTGTCCCGGTGAGGGGGCAGCCGTCTGGGGAAGCTCGGCCGACGCCGCGCACTTCTGCCAGAACTCGTCGGCGGTGATGGTGGTGCGGTCGATGTATTCGTCCTCGCCGAAACGGATGCTGAGCGGGACGATGGAGATTCCCAGGGAGTCGGCAACCTGCTGGGGGAGGTCGCAGGAACTGTCGGTGACGATGCGGATAGTCATTGGTCTGAGACCGTACCTTCTGCGCCGACGGCGCGGTGTGTCCGGCGGCGGGAACTCCACCACCACGCCAGCAGCACCAGCAACAACGTGATGCTGACAAGTTGACCGAGGCCGGCGACTGCCGTCACCCGTGCCGTGACGACTGCGGGTGAGACCACCTGAATCCGGTCGGTCGGGGTCAGGACCCGCACGCTGATCGGGAACCTGCCGTTCGTGCGGGCCCGCAGGGAGATCTTCACGTCCGTTGTGCTGCCGGGCAGCAGCTCGACCACGTCGGGCTGGCCGGAGAAGGTGACCTTCGGGCTGCTGACCACCACCCGCACCAGCAGGGACGCGTCCTCGGCGTTGCGCAACTGGAGCCGGATCGATCCGTTGCGACTGGAGAGGGTGACAGTCTCGGGTGTCACGAGGGTGACGGCGCCGGTCAACCTCCGCAGTTCGCTGCGCAGACCGTTGATGTAGTCGGACGGGTTCACCGTGTTGGTCGCGGAGGCAACGGCCAGCAGCTCGTTCCAGACGGCACGCCGCGGGTCCTCGACGGGGAGCATCGACCCGATCGCGGTCAACTCACGGCGGGTCTGGCTGATCGGTGATCGCAGACCGCCGAGGGTGCGCTCCGTGGTCGGCGGGAAGACGGTGGCCGGGAACCTGTCGTTCACTGCCTGCAGTCCGCCCAGGTCCTGCAACGAGATGCCCGGCGAGTTGGCAAGGTAAGAGGCGGCGCTGGCCATGAGTGCAGGGTCGGCAACGTCGCCCGTGGATGACGAGACCATCAGGCGAATGTCGTTCGGTGACCCGCCTTCCGCCACCAGTTCGTCGCGACGTGACAGCACCTCGGCCGCTATGCGGATGCCCGCCCGCACCGTGTCGTCACCCGGCGAGTCGATCGTGTTGGCGAGGGCGTCATCGGCGGAGATGATCGACATCGCCGTGTTCGCCCCTCCCGACGGACGCGAGAGGTACCCGGCAGCCTTCTCCCGTTGTGCTTCCTCCACCGAACCGGGGAGCATGATGAACGAGTTGATGCCGAGCCGCGAGAGCGCGGTCACGGACGCCTGGTCGAGGGAGTCGTGCGCCGCCCACGTGGAGCGGTGGATCGTGACACCGGGGAGGAGCCTGTTCAAGGTCTTCTCGCCGAGGTCGATCTGCGCGGTGAGCTCCGCGGCGAGTCCGTCATGGACGAGGGCAGCCACGTCAACGGGCAGGTAGGGGGCGATCGTCACGCCGTACCCGGCGAGTGCGGACCGCAGGCTCTCGAACAAGCCGTTGTCGTACGGATCGGGCGATTTCGCCAGTGATTCCAGCAGTTCCGGCTGCACCTGCAGGGTCACGGGGGAGCGGACCGTGGTGAGGAACTGGGTGAACTGCTGCACCGCGATGCGGGACTGGTCGTCAATGGCGATCGCGCCGTCCTCGCTGTGGGACGAAGGCGCCGTCAACGAGGCGAACACGGATGTCGGCACGTTCTGGTCGGCCGTGGTGGGGTCGCGGCGGTCGAGGAACGTCAGCGTGCTGGCAAGCAGTTCCCCGTTCGTGAGGTAGGCGTCGATGGAGAGCGGGTAGACGCCGGCCTGCTGCAGGTAGAGGTCGTTGGCCGCGGACTTCACGGTGTTGATCAGGACGTCGAACGATGTCGTGGAACCGTTGCGCACGGCCCGTGACATGGGCACGGTGACGCTGTCGATCACGCCCGGCTCGGCGAAGTTGTCGGCGATGGCGCGGAACGAATCACGGGATGCGACCCGACGGTGCAGACGGAACTCGACGCGGCCGACCGTGGTGACCGTGGCCGGCAACCGCAGCGCGAATCGTGCGTTGACCGGGTTCGTGATGTGGAAGGGCTGGGCGGCGATCCCGATGTCGGCGGTGTCGAACACCTCGGGTCTCTGCGCCACGACCGGGGCCCCGACGGCAACGGTGCCCAGGGCGACAGCCACGGCCATGACACGCCGGAGGCGGCTCATCGCCGGGCACCTCCGCTGGTCAGGGTCAGTTCGAGCACCTGCAAACCGTAGGGCAACCGGCCGTACCCGCACCGTTGGTACAGATTCAGGGCCGGTTGGTTCACGGTCTCGGTGTTGACGACCGCAGTGGCGCACCCGCGGGTGCGGAGCCACCGGTGAGCGGCGTCCATCAGTTGGAGGCCGATGCCCGATCGCCGGTGGTCGGGCATCACCGCCAACCGTTGGATGAAGCCGGAGGTATCAGTTGCACCCGCAAGGACGAATCCCACGGGCACCCCGGCCCCGACCCTCGCCACGAACAGCCGGCTGCGGTGGGTGGCCTTCACTGCCTCATGAAGAGAGGTGTGGTCGAGACCCCACTGGTCCCCGAACGCAACGTGGTCGATGTGGAGAATTCCGTCGACTAGGGAGTGCCTGGAGAGAAATCGCCCCCGCAGGGGACGGATGGAGGCCTCATGTTGGTCGGGCACTGTGCGGCGGGACAGGTCAATCGACAAGAGGGCGAGATCCTGCACGGCACGGAAACCGTTGCGGGACAAGGTGTCGGCGATGTCAGGGCTGACCGCCCCCGTGCGCACCCCCGAATACCCGAGACCGGACAGACGGTCGAGCCACCCGTTGATGACATCGTCCCCCGGAAGAGTGGATTGAGCAGCGTGTGCCCCTGTGATGAGAAGGTACGCCCAGTCCCTGGCATGGGGCCATGGCCTCGCCGACACCGTGACCGCTCCCGACCACAGCACCGTCGTCGGGTGGGGTGTGTTCGGGGTACGCACCCCGAAAACCGTAGTTGCGCCTAGCCTTGGCGCACCCCGCTGCCGCCATGATTCCCGCACGATTTGCCCCCATCCTCCAAGAAATGGAGCCCTTGGCCGCCCGCTTCCGCGAGGCGGGCCACCGCCTGTACCTGGTGGGTGGAACCGTGCGGGACTTGCTTCTCGGGGATGACTCGAAGCCGGTGGACCAGATGGATTTCGACGCCACCACCACGGCCCGGCCGGAGGAGACCAAGAAGCTGGTGGCCGGTCTTGCGGACGCCGTGTGGACCCAGGGCGAGAAGTTCGGGACCATCGGGCTGAAGGTGGGGAATCGGGTCTACGAGATCACCACGCACCGCGCCGAGGCGTACTCACCCGATTCCCGCAAGCCGGACGTGAAGTACGCAGATGACATCACCGTGGACCTCTCACGGCGCGACTTCACCATCAACGCGATGGCCCTCGAGCTCACCTCCGACTCGCCGACTCTCGTCGATCCGTACGGCGGTGCCGCGGACCTCATGACCCGGACGCTGCGCACACCGTTGTCGCCGGAGGAATCGTTCAGCGACGATCCCCTGCGCATGATGCGCGCGGCCCGCTTCATCGCCCAGCTGAACGTGACGCCGGTCGACGAACTGACGAAGGCAGTCGTGGAGATGGGCGAGCGCATGAAGATCGTCTCGATGGAACGGGTGCGCGCGGAACTGGACAAGTTGATGGTCTCGGACAAGCCGAGCGCAGGCCTGTGGTTCCTGATCGACACCGGTCTCGTCGACCAGTTCTTCCCCGAGATCCGCGGCATGCGCCTCGAGCAGGATCCCATCCACCGTCACAAGGACGTGCTGACGCACACCCTCGCGGTTGTCGAGAACGTGCGCCCGGATGCACACCCCACGTTCGACTTCCGTCTCACTCGTCTCGCCGCGTTGTTCCACGACATCGGCAAGCCGAAGACACGTGGCTACAAGAACGGCAAGGGCGTCACGTTCCACCATCACGAGGTGGTGGGCGCTCGCATGACGCGCGACCGCATGCGGGCCCTGAAGTACTCGAACGAGGACGTCGAGGCCGTCACCGAACTGGTGAACCTGCACCTGCGTTTCCACACGTACCAGATGGGCTGGACCGACAGTGCGGTGCGCCGTTACGTGCGCGATGCGGGCCCGTTGCTCGCGGAACTGAACGTGTTGACGCGCTGTGACTGCACGACGCGCAACGAGAAGAAGGCTGCGGTGCTCGCGCGCAGGATGGACGAACTGGAGGAGCGCATCGCGTACCTCAACGAGCGCGAGGAGCTCGCGGCGCTGCGCCCGGAAATAGACGGTGTGCGCGTGATGGAAATGCTCGATGTTCCTGCTGGACCTGTCGTTGGCGCGGCGCTCGAGTACCTCATGGACATCCGTCTGGAGGAGGGTCTCATCGGCGAGGAGGCGGCGGTTGCCCGCCTGCGCGCCTGGTGGGACAAGAACAAGGACTCCGCCGGCAAGTTGAAGCGCACGCGTCGTCAGAACAACGCGTAGTAGCTAGCTGCCGAGCTTGCGGGCCCGGATGATCAGCGTGCTCGGCACGACGGCCCGCGGTTGGCTGACGGGCATCAGTTCGTACATCACGTCGATCGTGAAGTTCGTTCGCTGCAACGCCATGGTGAGCTCGCCGATGGTGGGGGTGGTGGTGCCGTACTGGCGGCGCGCGGTGGGGTCACCGCGGTCGAAGATCGCGGCAGCCGGGTGGCCGAGCGCGAAGATGAACCCGGCCTCGGGCTTGAGGACGCGGTGCACCTGGCGGAAGAGGCGGGCCACGTCGGTGTCCATGTCGATCTGCTGGATGGAGACGGCAAGATCGACCGTTCCGCTCATCATCATCCCGAGGTCGGCATGTCCGCTCTCGTGGAACTCCACGTTGACCTCGAACTCGGTTGCCGAGTGCCGGGCGCGCTGGATTGCGTCACGTTGTGTGTCGACGCTGGTCACGCGGGCGCCCTTGCGCGCAAGCGTCACGCAGTTGGGCATGGAGCCGAAGATGCCGAGCTCGAGGACGCGCTTGCCGCGGACGTCGCCGCAGATGCGCAGTTCGAGATCGTCGGCCACGTCGTGTCCGAACGAGATGCCGAGACCGTCACGCATCAGTCCGTGGGCGTCGGTCATGTCGTCATCTTAGAAGTATCTTGTGGGGCCATGGGTTTCTCCGTCGACATGCTGCGCGGTGATGTCGGTGTCGTCGACCACCGACTCGCGCGTCGCGGACTCATCAACGAGTTCAAGCGTGGTCGCATCAACCGTGACACGGTGTGCGATGCGCACCCGGAACTCATTCGTGCGGCGAAGAACCTCGGTGAGCCCACCAACACACAGTGCGAGATCTGTGAAGAGGTGAACGTGGTGCTCCTCACGTACGTCTTCGGCCACGGTCTGCCGAAGCACGGCCGTCTCATCACGGAGCGCGAGGAGATCGCCAAGCTCCAGCGCACCGGTCACGACTATGCCGCGTACGTCGTGGAGGTGTGCCCGTCCTGTCGCTGGCACCACCTGTTGCGGGTGCTGCCCGTCAGCGGCAACCGCCGCAAGCGCGCCGCCACCTGATCCGGTCTTTTCCGCCCGCGTGCCGCCGTCTGATTCCCGTGTCCCACATGGGGTTCATGGAAGCGGAGGCCACAGAAAAGTCAGCGGTGATGCACCCCTGTGTCACCGTCCCACACCGCCGATACAGTTTCGGAGTCAATATTCACCCTGCTCCGGCATGGGGCCCCGGCAAAAACCGGGTCCGAAGGGAGGTCACACGCAATGCGTGCCTATGAACTAATGGTCATCATCAGCGGTCAGCTCGATGAGAACGCAGCCCACGGCTACGTCAAGACCATCTCCAACTCCGTCGCCCAGGTGGGCGGTTCTGTACACGGCAACCCCGACTGGTGGGGCAAGCGTCGCCTGGCGTACCCCATCCAGAAGCAGGACGACGGTTACTACGCGGTGTTCAACATCGTGGCTCCCGCTGGCGCCCTGGACGAGGTCGAGCGCGGTTTCCGCATCTCCGACGACGTCCTGCGTCACAAGCTGTTCCGTCTTCCTGATGATGAGGCCGCACGTCGCGGCATGACATCGGCGGCGTAAGCCGTCCTCGATCGAGCTCACGCTCGCCGGAACACAGACAGAACAGAAGGAGCCAACCATGGCCGACAACACAGTCACCCTCGTGGGAAACCTCACCCGCGATCCCGAATTGCGCTTCACGACCGGCGGTCGTGGTGTCGCCTCGTTCGGCCTCGCCGTCAGCCGTCGCTACCAGCAGAACGGTGAATGGCAGGAGCAGACCTCGTACTTCAACATCGTGGCCTGGGGCCAGATGGGCGAAAACGCAGCCGCCACCCTCACCAAGGGAATGCGCGTGCTGGTCACCGGTCGTCTCGAGCAGCGCGAGTACACCACCCGCGAGGGCGACAAGCGCACCGCCATCGAGATCAACGCCGACGAGATCGGCCCCAGCCTCCGTTGGGCAACCGCCCAGGTGGAGCGCACCCCCCGTGAGGGCGGCCAGGGCGGCGGCGACTTCGGCGGCAACCGTGGCGGTGGCCGCGGTGGCAACAACAACGGCGGCGACTTCGGCGGGTTCGACTCCGGCGAAGAGCCCTTCTGACCCAACCATCCCAGCAGCAATCCCCATCGTTTGTAAGGAACCAGGAAAATGACCAGCAAGAAGAACAAGGCCCGCAGCGCCCGCGAGACGAACCGCAAGTTCAAGAAGAAGGCCAACCCGCTCAAGATCGAGAAGGTCGAGTACATCGACTACAAGGACGTGAACCTCCTCCAGAAGTTCATGTCCGATCGCTCGAAGATCCGCGGCCAGAAGCTCGCAGGCGTGTCCGTGCAGGAAC
>JBEDDY010000249.1:0-5680 GCA_041176025.1 Actinomycetota bacterium
GCAGGAACAGCGCGACATTGCCAACGCAATCAAGAACGCCCGTGAGATGGCCCTGCTGCCGTACACGAAGCGCACCGTCAGCACCCGCGCACCGCGCGCCGGTGCCGACCGCCGCGAGGAAGAGGGCAACCTCGAGCTCGAGGACGCAGAGATCCCGTCGAACTTCGTCCCCGAGGACGCAGCCGACGAGATCACCGTTGACACCGCCACCGAAGAAGTAGAGGCCTGATCATGAACCTGATCCTTCGTGAGGACATCGCCGGTCTCGGCAAGCGTGGTGACATCGTCACCGTTGCCGACGGTCATGCCCGCAACTACCTGCTGCCCCGTGGCCTTGCCTTCACGGCAACCGACGGCGCCATTGCCCAGGCAAACGCCATGCGCCGCCGCCGCGACCTGCGCGAGGCAGCCGACCGCGATTCTGCCCGCACCGTTGCAGAGGCACTCGCTGCCAAGCCGCTGACCATCAAGGCCAAGGCCGGCAACGAGGGTCGTCTGTTCGGTTCGGTCACCACCGCCGACATCGCCGCAGCACTCGCCAAGCAGGCCAGCGTCACGCTCGACCGCAAGAAGATCGTGGCCCAGCCCATCCGCACCGTCGGGGCACACACGGCGGTCGTGCGACTGCACGCCGACGTCGAGGTTGCAATCAAGATCAACGTCATCGCCTGATTCCAGGCCGACAGACACTCACGAAAAGGGCTGGGGCCCGGTCGTTATCCACAGCGGAGAACGGTCGTCCCCAGCCCTTTCCACACCCATTTGACAGTGTTGTCCACTAGCAATTCACAGGCAATTGCAGGCAAGGTGTAGCACCACTTATGACGAACGCCCCTGACGACTTCCGTGACACGCGCGACGACCGCGACGTGCGCGAACCGCGACGCAACGACCGTCGCGACATGAAGCTCGACAGCCGTATCCCGCCGCACAACGTGGACGCCGAGGCATCACTGCTCGGCTCCATGATGCTGGACGACACGCCGGTCGGGCTTGCCGTCGAGCGCGAGCTGCAGGCCGCCGACTTCTACAAGCCGGCGCACCAGAACATCTTCGGGGCGATCAAGGCGCTTGCCGCAGCCGCGCAGGCCATCGACCCGGTCACCGTCGCCGACGAGCTCCGCCGCACGAACATGCTGGACGAGATCGGTGGCCTCGACGCACTGCTCGAGCTGCAGAACGCGACGCCGTCGGTGTCGAGTGCCGGTCGGTACATCCAGATCGTCAAGGACACGTCGATGTTGCGCCGTCTCATCAAGGGCGCCACGCAGATCGCCGAGCTGGGTTTCAGCGCACCCGCCGACGTCCGCGACGCAATCGACAAGGCCGAGCAGATCGTCTTCAACCTCGGCGACGAACAGATGACGGACACGCTGCAGAAGCTGCACGACCTCACCGGAACCGTGACAGAGATCCTCGAGGAGCGCTACGAGGCGAAGCAGGAGATCACCGGTGTCCCCACCGGGTACTACGAACTGGATCGTCTGCTGGCGGGTCTCCAGCCGGGAACGCTGAACATCGTGGGTGCGCGCCCTGCCATGGGCAAGTCGGCGTTCGCGCTCGGCATGGCAGTGAACGTGGCCAAGAAGACAGGCCGGCCCGTGCTCTTCTTCTCGCTGGAAATGGGCGCCACCGAACTGACGCAGCGAATCATCTCCGCCGAGGCACAGGTGGAGTCGGACCGATTGCGCACAGGCAATCTCACCGACTCCGACTGGAGCAAGATCGTGAACGCGGTCGGCCGTCTGGACATTCCGCTGTACATCGACGACACATCGCAGATCACCGTGATGCAGATCCGCCAGAAACTGCGCCGCGTCAATGCCAGCGAGGCCCTGAAGCCAGCGCTCGTCGTCATCGACTACCTGCAGCTCATGGGCAGCGGCAGCAACCGCACCGAGAACCGCCAGATCGAGATCTCCGAGATCAGCCGCGGCCTGAAATTGCTGGCGCGCGAGTTCAGCATTCCGGTGGTGGCACTCAGCCAGTTGAGCCGTGGTCTCGAGTCCCGCACCGACAAGCGGCCGCAGTTGAGCGACCTGCGAGAATCAGGGGCGATCGAGCAGGACGCCGACACCGTCATGTTCCTGTACCGCGAGGAGATGTCGAACCCGGAGGTGGAGCTCGACCAACGTGGATGGGCCGATGTCAGCCTGGCCAAGCACCGCGCAGGCCCGAACGGACACGTGCGGTTGCTGTTCGTCAGTCAGTTCACCCAGTTCCAGAACCCGGCGCGTTGACATGTTCCTCGGAGAGAACCTTCTTGCCTGGTTGGTGCTGGCACTCGGCGGTGCGTTGTTGTTCGGCAACGTCATGGCAATCGTCCGCCCGCCGCAGAACAAGCGGAGCGAGGAAGACCTCGAGAAGGCACCGGTTGCCCGCAGCATCGGCATGGCCATCGTGGGACTGGTCGCCGCCGTGTGGGCACTCGCAAGCCTCGTGAAGTGATCGACGGTTCGTGCCGCACTGCAAGACCCCCTGAGTACTGTCGTTGCATGGCATTCGGTCAACCCTCCGGTCCCCCCGCGTCTGCGAAGCAGGTGAAGGAACTGCTCGAGTTGTTGAACGCAGCGGGCCACAGCGACTTCCGCGACGCACGCGGGCCCATGGGCTTCACACAGCGTCAGGCGGGCGGCAAGTTCACCCGCGACGAGGCCGACGAATTCATCACCCGTCTGCAGGAGGAAGCAGAGTTCGCAGAGGCCGTCGGCACCGCACCGGACGTTGTCGTCCCGGTCGACACACCGGCCCCGAGACCCAAGGCACGGAAGACACCGTCGAAGTCGCTGGCGTCGTTTTCCAGCGAGGATCTTGCGGCCGAACTGCAGAACCGCGGTTGGGTGGTCATGGAGCCGTAGTGGCTCGATGAGAGCGAATCACCCGGGCCCGCCATGAATGCGACGAACCCGGGTGACGGATCGACTTGGTGTCAGCCCTTCTTCTTCGGCGGGGTGCGTGGCACTGTCGTCGGGGAGCGCGGTGCCTGAGTTGACTTGGGGGACACTGTCGTGGGGGTCACCGGTGTCACCCGTTGCGTGGCGACCGTCGTCTGGGTCACGGTCGTTGTCGGGGCAACGGTCGTGGTGGTCGGGGTCTCCGTGGTCGTCGTCACCGGCACGGTCGTTGTCGGGGCAACGGTCGTGGTGGTTGGTGCGACCGGACGGTCGTCACGCTTCCTGGCCGGAGGAACAATCGCCGGGTTGCTCGGTGAGCTGGTGGTCGTGCCCACGATCGAGAAGAGCCAGCAACGCGAACCGGCTGCGGGGTTGACCAGCAGTGTGGTGCGGCGCTTGTAACGCTCCACCGTGGTGACGGCCGACTTGTCGATGCTGATGGATGTTTCCACGGGGGCGTTCACACCGCCGAAGAGCCTCGTGCAGTCGATGCGGTAGGACTCCGCAGTGCCGTCGTCCACCCACGTGGCAGTCAGCACCGAACGCGTGCGGTCCTCGCCGTACCTCAGTGAGAACTCCTTCGGCTGCGGCGCGGGCTTGCGGTTCCTCTTGCCACCCTCGTTGTCGTCATCACGACGGCGCGGGATTGTGGTGCGCGGTGCAGTGGTGGTGGGGGCGACAACCGTGGTGGTGGTTGCCCCGGGCACGGTCGTGGTGGGAGCCGTGGCAACCGTCGTGGTGGTCGCGACTTCGGTCGTCGTCGTTGTTGCCGGTTCGGTCGTGGTGGTGTCCTCCACGGTCGTCGACGTGGCGGGGGTGGCGAAGTCAGGAGCTTCTGCGAACTCCACAACCGGGATGGCTGCGGGGTCGTTGGTCAGGCTGGATTGCGTGAGAACCGACGTGATCTGTGCGGCACTCATTCCGGGGCGTGCCTGCTGCAGGCGGGCTGCAAGACCGGCGACGTGCGGTGATGCCATTGACGTGCCGGACATCGTTGCCGACGAACCTGCGCCGGAGATGCCGGCCGAGGTGATCTGCGAACCGGGCGCCCACATGTCGACACAGCCACCGAAATTGGAGTAGCCCGCCTGTGCGTTCGTCCGGTCGATTGCGCCGATGGTGAGCGCCGACGGGGCGCGCGCGGGGGAATACGAGCAGGCATCCGCAGCGGAGTTGCCGGCTGCGACGACAACCACGAGGCCTGCTGCTGTCGCGTCGGCTACTGCCAGGTCGATGGCGCTGTTGGCGGTTCCTCCGAGGCTGAGGTTGATGATTCCTGCGCCACCGGGATGGCTGGCAATCACCCAGTTGATTCCGGCGATGACGGAGGACGAGTAACCCGAACCGGTGCAGTCAAGAACGCGCACCGCAACAACGGTGGCGGACTTCGCGACGCCGTAGTTCTGGCCTGCGATGGTTCCGGCCACGTGCGTGCCGTGGCCATTGCAGTCCTCCGTGCCGTTGCCGTCGGCAACCGCGGTGTATCCAGACCGGACGCGACCACCGAACTCGTTGTGGCCCGAGTACACGCCCGTGTCGATGACGTAGACGTACTCACCCGTGCCGGCGCTGATGTAGTTGTACGAGTTGTCGAGGGTTGCGCTGTCCAGACGGTCGAGGCCCCATGACGGAACGGGGTTCTGCTGGGCAGTGGCCTTGATGGGAGTGTCGGGGATGGCGATGATGCCCGAGGCGTCCGAAAGTGCCTGTGCCGCCGAGGCGGGAACGGCGAAGGTGGTCGCGGCGCTCGTCTTGCCGACCACCGCGGGGGAAGAACCGACGGCAGCCGCGAGCTCCTGTGCGACGGATGATGCCCTCGTGGCGTCGACCGTGAGGATGACGTAGTCCTCGGAGCGCTCGAACGGGACTGCGGAGATGTCCTTCACCTCGCGGAGCGGCAGCAATGCGTTCGCGATTGTGCCGTTCCGGTCAGCGATGGGGGCGGGCGATTCGTTGTTGTTGACGGCAACGGCAGAAGCAACCACGGCGATGATCGCAGCAGCCGCGGCGACGGCAACGACACTGCGCCGGCGGGGTGATCCGGAGACTTTCATCGCCTTCAGATGGCGCCGGCGGGTGATGTCGTCGATTGGGGTGGTCTCGAGCCGGCTGATGTGGCTGATGCCGTCGGCGATCTGTTGCTCGGGGTCCTGCGGGGTGTTCTGGTCTGTCGCCATGTCATGTACAGCGTGCGGCGAACCAAAAAGATGACGGGTGTCCCCGAATGTGTGAGAAAAGTCCCGAAACCCCTGCCGTACAAGGGTCTTTGACCGCCTGATCTACCGGGAGGCCAGGGCCCTCAGCCGTTTCAGGGCCCGCATGGTGAGGGCGGCCACGGCGTCGGGGTTCTTGCCCACCACCCGGGCGGTCTCTTCCACCGACATGTCCGCCCCGAACCGTAGCCACACCACCTCTTTCTGTTCGGTGGTGAGGGCGTCGAGGAGCTCGGAGAGTGTCGCGAGGTCGGGCATCTCGAAGTTTCCTCCGACGGCCGCGTCCGAATCCCCGGGTTCCACCTCGACCAGCCGCCTTCTGCGGCGGCGGGCATCATCAATCACGCGGTTGCGGGCAATCCCGAACACCCAGGCCCGTAGTTCCGTCGACGTGCCACTGAAACGTCCGATGTCGCGCACCACCTGGACCATCGTCTCGCCGAGGAGATCGTCGGGGTCCCGTCCACCGATGCGACGGATGAACGCTCGCAGGTCTGCAGCGTGGAGATCGTAGAAGTCAGCCCACGCCGCCTGGTCGTGCGCGCGGAGCAGACGCAGGAGTCCGGAGTCATC
>JBEDDY010000250.1:0-12160 GCA_041176025.1 Actinomycetota bacterium
ATCGTCACCAGTCACTGCCCGTTCGGTGACGTTGCCATCGATCACCCCGTCATCTGCGCCGTCGAGCGCGGCATGGTGAAGGGAATGCTCGAGGCCCTCTACGGCGAGACGAACCCCGAGACCATCGGCTCCATCCCCGAGGGCGACAGCCTCTGCATCACCACGGTCTGACCGTCGGTTGCACTCCCACCCGAACATCTCCCCCACATCCCGGCACGGCCGAACCACACAGACAGGAACATCCATGACCGCACTGGACAACTCCACCACCGGCATCATCTCCACCGTCGCGAAGGTGCGCGGGACCTACGACGCACGCACCACGCGCCCGTTGGAGTGGCGCCGCAGCCAGCTGAAGGCCATGATCGCGATGCTCGAGGAGAACGAGTCGCGTTGGTCGGACGCGCTCCGGCAGGATCTCGGCAAGCCCACCGTCGAGGGTTTCATCACCGATATCGCGTTCGTCATCGGCGAGATCGAGTCGATGATCAAGAACCTGAGGAAGTGGAACAAGCCCGAGCGCGTCGGTTCGCCGATCGTCACGCAACCGTCGAAGTCGGTGCGCATCCCCGAGCCGCTCGGCACCGTCCTCGTCATCGCCCCGTGGAACTACCCCATCCAGTTGCTGCTGGTGCCCGCTGCCGGCGCGATCGCCGCGGGCAACGCCGTCGTCATGAAGCCGTCGGAGGTGTCGGCAGCAACGTCGAAACTGCTGGCTGAACTGTGCCCGAAGTACCTCGACACGAACGCAATCGCATTGGTGGAAGGCGGCGTGCCCGAGACCACCACGCTGCTCGAGCAGGCATGGGACCACATCTTCTACACGGGCAACGGAACGGTCGGCCGCATCGTGATGGCGGCCGCGGCAAAGAACCTGACGCCCGTCACCCTGGAGCTGGGCGGAAAGAGCCCCGTCATCATCGACGAGACCGCGAACCTGCGCGTCGCCGCACGCCGACTTGCCTGGGGCAAGTGGCTGAACGCCGGCCAGACGTGCATCGCACCCGACTACGTGCTCGTGAACGAGTCCGTGCGCGCCCCGTTCATCGACGAGGTCCAGAAGGCCGTCACCGAGTTCTACGGTGCCGACCCGCACGCGAGCGCCGACTACGGCCGCATCGTCTCGCAGCGCCACTACGAACGCCTCGCGGGAATGCTCGGCAGTGGAAAGATCGCCGTCGGCGGTGACGCAATCGCGGACGACCGCTACATCTCCCCGACCGTGCTCGTCGACGTCGACATGGACTCGAAGATGATGGACGAGGAGATCTTCGGGCCGTTGCTGCCCGTCATCCCGGTGTCATCCGTGAACGAGGCAGTGTCGTTCATCAACGCGCGTCCCCACCCGCTCGCGCTCTACGTCTTCAGCGAGAACAAGAACGTCGTCGACATGGTCCTCGACCAGACCACGTCCGGTGGCGTCACGGTGAACGGCACCCTGATGCACATCACCAACCCGAACCTTCCGTTCGGCGGCATCGGCGAGTCCGGCATGGGCGCGTACCACGGCAAGTCCAGCGTCCGTCTCTTCCAGCACATGAAGCCCGTGCTGAAGCGCGGCACGAAGATGGACCCGTCGCTCGCATACCCGCCCTACAGCGACCGCAAGGCGAAGATCTTCCGCAAGGTTCTGTAGTCAGTCGCCCCAGACGCGCTGCTCGCGGAACGGGTCGCCGTACATGTGGTAGCCGTTGCGCTCCCAGAAGCCGGGCTTGTCTGCGTCGATCAACTCGAGACCGCGCAGCCACTTCGGGGACTTCCAGAAGTAGAGGTTCGGGATCAACAGACGGACAGGCCCGCCATGGATGGGCTCGAGCGGCTGGCCGTCGAACTCCCAGGTGACGAGAGACTCCTCGCGGATCGCGTCGGCGAGCGGCATGTTCGCGGTGTAGCCGTACTCGGCGTGACCCATCAGGTGCGTTGCACTCGTCTGGATGCCGGCGGCACCGAGAATGTCCCGCACGCGCACGCCCTTCCACACGGTGTCGAACTTCGACCACTTGGTGACGCAGTGGATGTCGGTCGTCAGTTCCACCGTGGGAAGGGACGTGAGTTCCTCGAACGTGAGTCGGTACGGCTTGTCGACGAGCCCGAAGATCGTGAGATTCCACTCGCCGGGCGCGTAGGCGGGCACGTCACCGACGTGCAGAACGGGGAAACGGTTCGTGAGGTACTGACCCGGCGGCAGACGGTCGCTGTCGTACCCCATGGCCACGACTTCCTGGCGGTTGCGTTCGAAGAAACTCACGGGACAAGTCTGCCCCATGACGGCACGGAATGTCGCCGGCCGTTCGCCGGCGCGACACCTGCCACAGATACTGTGACGCCATGGCCATCTACCTGATCCGGCATGCAAAGGCGGGCAGCCGTTCTGCGTGGACCGAGAGCGACTCGACGAGACCACTCGACGAGACCGGCCGCCAGCAGGCACTCACGCTCGGCGAGGAATGGACCCACGGGAAGCCGACGGCGGTGTTCTCCAGCCCGCGCCTGCGGTGCGTGCAGACGGTGGAACCTCTCGCCCACTGTTTCGACATGCAGGTGCAGATCGAGCCCGACATGGAGGAGGACACGCCCTTCGAGCGCGCCCTGCGCGTGGTGGAGGACGCGGCAGACGGAACGGTGTTCTGCAGCCACGGTGACGTCATCCCCGAGGTGATCGATGCCCTGATCCGGCGCGGCATGAACGTGAACGGAACGACAGGTGCACTGCGCAAGGGCGCGATGTTCGTGCTCCACCGCAGGGACGGCAGGTTCGTGACCGCCGACTACGTGGCACCACCGCGCGTGTGACTACTTGCCGGCGACGGCAGCGTCGACCTGGTCGACGATGGAGTTCAGGAACATCTCGACTTCCTGTGGCGGGTTGTTCGCCCGGCACTCGTCCAGCTGCACCTTCGCCAGTTTCGCGTTGTCCAGGAAGCGGAAGTAGGTGATCCCGAGGAAGCAGGCAGCATCGGGGTACGAGGGGTCGGCATTGCGCGCCTTCAGCAGGTCGGCGAGAACCGTCGCGTACGCGACGTCGCGGAGGTTGCCCGTTGCCTCGCGTGCCGTGAGCGCGATCAACCACGCGCGGTACGTGAGTGCCTCCACGTTGTCCGGTTCGACCTTCAGCACCTCGTTGTACAGCTCTATCGCCTTCGTGGGGTTGCTGAAGTTCAGCTGACGGGCCGTGCTGAGCCTCGTCGACGTGCTCTCGATGATCCCGCCCGACGAGCTCTGGCCGGGCAGACGCTGGCCGGCCGATGCAGCGACCCAGGCACCGCTTGCGCCCGCGAGCGACACGACCACCAGGACGGCGGTGACCCGCCTCATCCATGTGCGGCGCGGCAACGGCGGGGTGTCGTCCTCGCGGTCGATCTCGTCGCCGTTCAACTGGTGCGAGATCGCCGCTGCCCGCGCGATGTAGTCGTTGCGCAGCGCCTCGTAGTCGGGCTCGTCGATGTCCCCCGCTGCACGCTCACGTTCGAGGTCCCGCAGCGAATCCAGCAGGAAGTCGAGTTGCTCCTCGAGGAGTTCCCGTTCGGTCCGGTCGGCGGCGTCGGTCATCAGACGTTCTCTTCGTCGGTGGGATCGTCGGCAAGGAGACGCTGCACGAGCGCCACGTCATCCTCGGACGGCACGGCCCCCTGGTTCCTCTGCCACCTGCGGAAGGCGAACCCGAGTGCGGTGACGGAACACACCGCCACCGCGATGGGCAGCACCCACACGAGCGCGTCGAACCCCGTGGCGCGCGGCACCAACAACACCTTTGCCTCGAAGGCCGATGCGATGGCGGCGATGATCTCATCGTCGGTCAACTTGCCGGCGGAGACGTCACGCGCCACCTGGTTGCGGATCGACTCGGCCGCCGCCGCGCGCGAGGCGAACACGCTCTCACCGTTGCAGGTGGGGCACGCCAGGCGCCGGGAGATCGCATCGATTCGCTCGCTCTGGGTGAGCGGGCCGCTGTCACGCGTCGCGCCGATGGTGAGAAGGACCACCACGGTGAGTCCCATCAGCATCCAGACCGGCCACGACTTGACGCGCTTCATCACGGTTGACTCGGTCATGACGAGGCCTCCGAGAGCGCGATCATCTCATCGATCCTGGTCTGCAGGAAACCGCGCGAGAGCTCGCCGATGATGCGCAGGCGCACGAACCCGTTCGGGTCGATCACCCAGGTCTCGGGTACCTTCGCGACGCCGAACGCGACGGCAATGGCACCGTCATCGTCCCTCACGCGCGGCCAGTCACCGCCGTTGGTGTCGAAGAACGCCGTCACGGCCGCATCGGAGTCGTCGTTCACCACCGTGTACAGCTCGACCGGGTTCTCGGCGTCATCCTGTGCGTCCGCGAACTCGACGAGGCGCGGATGCTCGTTCCGGCACGGCACACACGTGGAGTTGAAGAAATTGAGAACCACCCAGCTGCCCTTGCGGCGCGCCAGGTCGAACGGTGTGCCGTCGGTCGTGGTGGACCTCACGGCCGGCGCGGCCTTGCCGAGGAGCGGCGACGAAGCAGAGTCCGTGCTCGGCTCTGCGACGGCCAGCAGGACGAGCAGAGCAACGAGAACGATGCCGACAGACCCCGCGACCCACGGTGCGACACGCTTCCGGCTCATGCCGTCACCGGTCCGTCAGCCGGGTCGGGTGCACCACCGGGCACCGGGGCGGAGACCGCGTCGGTGGGCCTGCGCCGGCGCGAGCCCGGGAACATCGCGAGAACGGTTCCCGCCACCATCAACAGACCACCGACCCAGATCCACATGACCATCGGCTTGATGAAGATCTTCACCTTTGCCACGCCCGAGTCCATCTTCACGGGCGGCTCGATCGTGATGTAGATGTCGTTCACCGCGGAGGTGCGCACCGACGGCGTGCCGATGTTGTTGCCCATCTTCAGGTACTTGGTGACGGCAGGCGCGCGCTCGGTGCCGTCCACGGAGATGCGCGCGGAGATGCGCGTCAGGCGGTCGGTTTCGGTCTTCTCGAAACCGACCAGCTCGAACGTGTGGCCGGCCCACTCGACGGGTTGGTTCGTCTTCAGCGTGAGTTCCTGGCTGCGCGTGAAACTGTTCGACGCGGCGAGGGCCACGGCAATGAGGATCACACCGATGTGCACGACCATTCCGCCGTTCGCCCGGCCGGCGAGACCGCGCAGTCCCTGGCGACGCGTCGCGAGCATCAACTGACGCAGCGCCGCACCTGCGGCGAACCCGCCCAGGAAGAACGTGAGGAGCGGCTCGATCCCGGTGGCACCGACGATGACGCTGACGAACAGCGCGAGCGTGCCGCCCCATGCCGGCCAGAAGAGACGTTGCGAGAGCAACTCACCGCTCGCCTTGCGCCACGGCAGGACTGGTGCGACGCACATGAGGAACAGCATCGTGAGGCCGACGGGCACGCCGAGACGGTCAAAGAACGGCTCACCCACGACCAGCTGGCGGTCCTGGAGGGCCTCGACGACGAGCGGGAAAACGGTGCCGAGCAGGACTATGAACGCGAACACGCTGAACAACACGTTGTTTGCGAGGAACGCACCCTCGCGCGAGAGCGGCGAGTCGATGGTGCCCGGCGACCTCAACAGGTCGCCCCGCCAGCCGATCAGCACGACCGACACGACGAGGATGACGGCAAAGAACACGAGCAGGTACGGTCCGATGTGGCTGTCACTGAATGCGTGCACGCTGTTCAGCACGCCCGACCGCGTGAGGAACGTGCCGAGGATGGTCAACGAGAACGTGGCGACGAGCAACGACAGGTTCCACACGCGCAGCATGCCGCGGCGTTCCTGCACGAGGACGGAGTGGATGTACGCCGTGCCGGTGAGCCACGGGATGAACGATGCGTTCTCCACCGGGTCCCAGGCCCACACGCCGCCCCAGCCGAGTACTTCGTAGCTCCACCAGCTGCCGAGCACGATGCCGAACGTGAGGAAACCCCACGAGAAGAGCGCCCAGCGGCGTGTCTCCACCAGCCAGCCCTCGCCCACCCGGCCCGTGACCAGTGCACCGATCGCGAATGCGAACGGCACCGTGAAGCCGACGTACCCGAGGTACAGGATCGGCGGGTGGAACAGCACGAGGATGTGGTTCTGCAGGAGCGGGTTCGGCCCGGGCCCGTCGAGGACGCCCTCCGGGCCGAGTGCGAACGGGTTGGCGGGCCCGAGGGTGAGGACGAAGAAGAAGATGCCGACGAAGAACATCGTGGCGAGGGCCCACCCGACCATCGGGTCGGTGAGTTTCGCGCGGTACTTCACCGTGATGCCGACGGTGAGCAGGGTGAGCACCATCAGCCACAGCAGGATCGAGCCCTCGAGCGCGCTCCACACCGCCGTGAAGTTGAACAGCGCCGGGGTGCTCCACGACCCGACCTTCTGGACGTACGCCAGCGAGAAGTCGCGGGTGATCATTGCCCACTCCATGCACACGAACGCGCCTACCGATGCGACACCGCTGAGCCACGCGAAGCGCGGCATCAACCGCAGCACCTTCGGGTCGTCACGGCGCGTGCCGATCACGGCCGCGATCAGCCCGAACACCGCACCCACGAGGCCGACGGTCAGGGCGGCGCGACCCAGGGGGCCGGCTAGTCCTGCGACACCGAGCACGCCGCCGCCTCTTTGTCCGCCTCGTCGAAGCGCGCCTTGTTCTTCTCCACGTACTGGTTCGAGTGCTTCACCTCGATGCGGTCGCTGTCGAACACGTCACCGTCCATGCGGCCGTGGGCGACGACGGGGATGCACTCCTGGAAGATGCCGCCCGGGTCACCGAGATAGCTGACCGTCAGGTTCTTTGCGTTCCATTCCATGACGAACGTGGTGGAGCCGTTCTCCTTGGAGAGCGAATCCTTCCTCACGATCCCCTGGATGCGGATGCGGCGGTCGCCGTCGCACCCGCTGCGCACCCCGACCTCGTCCACGTTGCAGTAGTAATCGATGGCGTTCGTGAGGAACTTGGTGACGACAACGCCTCCGAACACGAGCGCAAGAACGACGATGGCGACCGGTGCCCACCTGCGCTTCTTGCGGGTGCCGGCGGAGCCACCGGACGCGCCGTCGGCCGGCGTGCGTGGTGTCAGGTCCACGGCATCTCGTCCCGTGTCGCGTTCCTCGACAGCTCACGGCCGCGGCGGATGACCCACCACGAGTACCCGGCGACCGAGGCGAACGTCAGGACCCAGCTGCCGATGATGAACGTCGCGTCCTTCATCTGCTGACCTCGTCCCTGCGGCCAGCGATTGCGGCGTCAAGCCCGCGGTCGGCGACCGTGTCCTCCAGGTGGATGACACGCTGGCGGTGCAGCACCATCCACACGAACATGGCGGTGAACGTGGCGAGACCGAGGAACAGGGTGAAGAGCATCAGGCCGTCCATCTGCACCTTCGCGTTCGGGTCGGCGACCGATGCGTCCTGGTGGAGGGAACGCCACAGCCTGACGCTGAAGTGCACCAACGGGATCTCGAGTACCGCAAGGAGCGCGAGCACGGACGAGCGGCGCGCACGCTGACGGAGGGTGCCACCGAGCCGGCGCACCGCGAGATACCCGACGTACGTGATGAAGAGGAACGCGGTGCTCGTGAGTCGCGCGTCCCACACCCAGTAGGTGCCCCACGTGAGCCGGCCCCACAGGCTGCCCGTGACGAGCGAAACGGCCACGAACATCACGCCGATCTCGGCACTGGCCCCGGCGACACGGTCCCATGCGACCGAACGCGTCCTGCCGGACAGGTAGACGGCGGAGCAGGCAGCAGTCAGACCGAAGGCGAGGTAGGCCACCCAGATGGCGGGAACATGCACGTACATGATGCGGACGGTGCTGCCCTGCACGACGTCCTCCGACGACCACCAGAGACCGCTGAGCGCCAGCAGGGTCATCAACACGATGACGACGACACCCAGGCGCCGTGTGGCGGGCGTGCCGGTGGAGTGTTCGGTCATCGTCACTGTCTCAGTCTTGTGGGTGGGGGTCAGTTCGTCCCATTCGGCTGTGGTGACAGGCTCCGGCGGTGCCGGACCCGGTCACTCGTCGACCAACGGACCGAACGCAACCGACCCGGCCGCGCCGAACAACACCGCGAACACCGCGAGGAGGCCGATCCACGGCCACCCCTCGGAGACGGTGGCGCCGCCACTGCCGAAGGCCGCCTCGGTGGCGCGGGTCGCACCAATGAGAACGGGTGCCACCACCGGGAGGAGAAGCAGCGGGAGCAACGTCTCGCGGCCCCTCGCACCGGCAGCGAGACCGCCGTACAGGGTACCCACGAAGCCCAGCCCCACGGTGGCGGCCACCATGGTGACGAACGCCTCGCCCCACCCGGCCACGGACGGTTCCACGCCGTAGAGCACGAACGCCGTCGCCACGAGCAGTGCCTCGAGGGCGAACAATTGCACCATCAGCGCGGCGGACTTGCCGAGGAAGATCGCCACGGGGTCCACGCCTGCCACCCGCAGGGCGTCGAGGGCCCCGTCGGCGGACTCCACCGCGAAGCTGCGCTGCACCACGACGAGCATGCTGAAGAGCGTCGCCAGCCACACCAGACCCGGTGCGACGCGCTGGAGGATGCCGTCATTGTCGAGTGCGAACGCGAACATCACCATGACGACGAGCGCGAACGGGGCCACCTGGTTGATGACGACCCTGCTGCCCAGTTCCACCGCGAGGTCCTTGCGCGCGACGGCACGTGCGATGGCCGCGCGACTCATGACGGGACCACCGTGCCGCCGTCGACGGTTACGACGCGCGTCGCGAGTGCCTGCGCGCGTTCGTGCTCGTGCGACGAGACGATGACGGTCGCGCCGGACGCGATAGCGTCGCGAAGAACGGCATCGATCTCGTCACGCCCCGCAGCGTCGAGACCCGCATGCGGCTCGTCCAGCAACCAGAGTTCCGCCCGGCGCACGATGAGCGACGCGAGCGCGGTGCGGCGACGCTGGCCGGCGGACAATTTCTCGGCCTTCACCCCGGCGAGTCGACCGTCCAGCCTCATCCGCGACATCGCGCCGGTCACCTCGGCGTCGGTTGCCCCCACCGTGGAGGCCCAGAAGCGGATGTTCTGCGAGACCGTCAGGTCGAGGTACAGCCCGTTCGTGTGGCCGAGCAGCCCCACACGCGAACGGACGCGCTCGCGTTCGGAAGTGACGTCCATACCGAGAACCCGGCCGGTACCGCGCTCGATCGGCAACAGACCGGCACAGACCCGCAGGAGACTGGTCTTGCCTGCCCCGTTCGGGCCCTGCAGCAGCAACACTTCGCCGCGTTCCACCGTGAGGTCTGCGCCGGCAAGAGCAGGGAACCCTCCGAGCACGGCGACCACGCCGTTCAGTTCCACCACGTTGTCCATGCCCCGCGAACGCTACTGACGTGACCGTGCCCGCACCAATGCCGGCAGTAGGTTCGGTGCGGTATGGGCGACGAGGAACGAAAGAAGACGCCCACGGGGCTGCTCAACCGCACTCTCGACATCGTCGGCCGCACGTTCATCACGCTCGGTCTCCTGATCATCTCGTTCGTCGCCTACCAACTGTGGGGCACCGGCATCGAGCAGGCACAGAGCCAGAAGAAACTGGCGGCCGAGTTCACCCGGATCACGTCGACCACTGTCAAGGACCAGTCGGCACAGTACGACCGCGCCGTGCTGCAAGAGGGCGACGTGGTCGGCCGCATCTCGATGCCCTCGCTCGGTGTGGACACATGGATGGTCGCGGGCTCGAAACTCAAGTACCTCGAGAAGGGCCCGGGGGTGTTCCCGCAATCGGCCATGCCGGGGCACGTGGGGAACTTCTCCGTCGCGGGCCACCGCACGTCGTACGGTGCACCGTTCGGGGACATCGACAAGCTGCGCAAGGGCGACCTGATCACCGTCACGTCGCAGGAGGGGACGTTCAACTACTCCGTGACCGGGAGCGAGATCGTCCCGCCCACCGACGTGTCCGTCCTGCGCACGGTCGACCCGACGCGCGCAGTTGCCACCCTCGTCACGTGCCACCCGAAGTGGACCTCGTCCAACCGTCTGATCGTTCGCGCGGAATTGACATCGCAACAGACCCCGATCGTCACACCGGCCGTGCTCACCGTGGCCACCACGGACGACAGCGAACCCGAGACCGTCACCCCCGGGTGGTTCCACGACACGTCACGCGTGTTGCCCACGCTGGCGTGGTCGGCTGTGCTCGTTGCCGTCTGGTCCGTCGGTTCGTGGATCCGGCGTCGCCACCGACGGGAGAAGGGATCGGCCCGGTCCCGCGTGCTGGCGGTGTGGAACCGCACCGGCACCTACGCTGCGCTCGTGTCGCTCTCGCTGCTTTTCGCCATCAGTCTCTACGTGATGTTCGAGAACCTGTCGGGTCTACTGCCCGCCAACCTCTGACGGGCAATAGCCTTCGGGCGATGACTTCCCCCGAGAACGACCCGGTCCGCGCCCGACGTGCACAGGTGGCCAAGTGGACCCTGCTCGCCAACCGCGTCGGGTACCTCTTCATCGCGCTCGCGATGGCAGCGTTCGTCATGGCGTTCGCATTCGGTTTCAAGGGATTCATCGTCACCGTGGTCACGGCGAGCCTGATCATCGGGAGCATCCTGCTCGCACCCTCCATCGTTCTCGGCTACGCCGTGAAGGCGGCGGAACGCGAGGACCGGGAGAACGGCATCTGAGATGTCGGGCGCCGCAACCGACCGCAGGGAACAGATTCTCAACGTCGCACTGACCGCGTTCGCGAGGTCGGGTTACCACAACACATCAATGAACGATGTGGCCGACCAGATGGGCGTGACCAAGCCCGTCCTGTACCAGTACTTCGACAGCAAGCGCGCGCTCTACATCGAGCTTCTCGAGCATGTCGGGCGCAGCCTGGTGGGGTACGTCACCACCGAGGCCGCAGCGGCCGGCGACGACGGCCGCGCGAAGACGATGCGGGGCATGGTCGCCTACTTCACGTGGGTGTCGAACAACCAGGACGCGTTCTCGTTGATCTTCGAGAGCAGCAGCCGTGTCGACGAGGAGTTCGCCGACATCGTGAAGCAGTTCGAGGATGCCGCTGCTGCCGCGATCGCACCTCTCATCACCGCACAGGTGTCGGCCGACAACCAGCGCACGTTCGCGCTGGGGCTGGTCGGCATGGCAGAAGCCGTCAGCCGCCACCTGATCGCCGAGCACGTGAACTTCGACCCCGTCGCGATGGGGAACGCCATCGGTGGACTCGCGTGGGCAGGGCTGCGGTCGATCGGTGACTGACGCGCGCGACGCGCACTGACGTTCAGTCGCGGAGTGTCCAACCCCGGTAGCCCTCGGCAAAGCCGGCGCGCTGCAGCATCGTCACCACGGGGTCATCGACCGACGGAGCGTCCCCGTCGATCTTGCGCACCTCGATGCCGCGGCGACGGCCGTCCTTCACCAGCGTCACGAGGGCGTCCACCCACTCGTGTCGTTCGCGCGTGTGCGGGAAGGTGACCAGATGGTGGGAACGCGGGTCGAACCACGCAAGAGCCTCTCCGTCCACGATGACGACGACCGCACCGGCACTGCGCGTCGGCCGCCCCTGCGTGAGCGGCCAGTTGATGGTGGCACCGTACGGCTGTGACGGGTCGGTCGCGGCCATCACGACCGGTGCGGGGACCGACTCGGGGTGCAGTGCCGCGTCGATGCCCTCGCGTGCGTCGCGCAGCCGGTCGACCGCACCGGGCAGCGCGAACTGGGCCGCCCCGAGTCCGCTGATGAAGTAGCCACGGCGCACCTGGCCGCGCTCCTCCATGGTCTTCAGCACGCCGTAGACAGAAGCGAAGCCGCCGACCGGACCCTCGGCAAGGACCGCCTCGCGCGTGACCACTCCGTGACGCTCCAGCATCTGCAGTGCGAGTGCGTGCGACGCCTCTGTGGGCAGCGGTGCGGGGAGCAGCAACGGTGCGACGAGGCTCCACCTGCCCGCGCCCGTGGGTGGGCCCATGCGCGTGAGCCTGCCCGGTCGCGGTCGTGCCGCACGCGGGGCGCCACGCGACGGAACACGCGTGCCGCCTGACTTGCCACCACCCGACAGCATCGCGCGCAGGGGTGCGAGCGTGTCGTTCGTGACCTCACCGGCCCACACCAGGTCCCACAACGCGGCGAGAACCTCGGCGTCGGTGGCCTGCGGGGCGGCGGCGCGCAACTGGGAGAAGAACAACGCACCGCGCTGCTGCAGGGAC
>JBEDDY010000251.1:0-2722 GCA_041176025.1 Actinomycetota bacterium
TCGTTGCTGTTCCTCGACATCTCGAAGACCATCAACCTCCACGCCGGGATGGACGAGACGAAGATGCAGCAGGCAATCGACCTGGTGTTCGCATCCAACAACAATTTCTGGATCGGCATCAACATGAACACTGCTGCTGACGGATCAACCCCGGATGGGGTTCACATCTCATGTGCCGACGGTGTGAAGTGGTGCGCCGCGGGCAGCCCGGCAACGCTCTTCGGAACAGGAAGCATGAACAACTCCTCTTCGGAGAAGTGGAGCGACAAGAAGAGCGACAGTTTCGCCATGGGTGTGCCGAAGGGAGACGGACCGAACTGTGACACGGCGTCCAACCCGATGATTGGGGGCATGTGTTCCAACAGTTCCTCATCCAACTTCAACCGCCAGTTCATCCCGAAGCTCCCCAGTGCTGATGTGGTGCCGGGCAGCATGTTCACGCTGAACCTCACCAAGGGGGGCGTCATCACAAAGAGCGTGGCCGGCACACTCTCGCCGTACTTCGCCTCGGTGCCCGCACTCAAGGAGGTCACCGTCGCCGGGCAGGTGCGGAACATCGACTATTCGAAGAAGGCCGACAACGGCCTTGCTGCCGCGAACGGCACCCAGAGCAACCCGATTGTGGTGCCTCAGTCCAACCAGACCGTCACGCTCACGTTCTGGCGCCCTCAGCGTTCGGGCGTCACCGACGCGGGAGAGACCAAGTACGTCGACATGGGAGGCCTCCGCTATGGCTTCTACGTCAGTGTCAACCGCGCCTGCGACGCGGGTGCGATGACGCCGGTTTCGTCGTCTCTCGCATCCAGCCCGGCCGGAAAGGACCTGGAGCACACGCCGTTGGTCGACTCGGCGAAGGACGCGGCACCGAACAGTGCGAGCACCCTGTCGTTCACGGTGGACCTGACGAAGTGCACCGGCAACGGGGCGCCCAGCCTGAGCGGCGGGAACGGACAGATGGTCACGTTGATCGCCTCGTCCCCGGGCAACGGAAGCATCAAGGCGTACCAGGACTTCTACATCAAGGTCCAGTAGGTGGGCCGGGCGCGCCGTACGCTCTGATCTGGTGTCGAAGGAGGGGCAATGACCGAGAACATTCGTTCAGCGCGTGACGGTGACGCAGTCACCATCACCCTGTGCAACCCGGCCAAGCGCAACTCGCTGTCACTCGGTGTGCTGCGCGCACTCACGGATGCCTTCGCCACGGCGGGGGAGAGCGACGCCACCGGGATCATTCTGGCTGCGGAAGGCCCGGTGTTCTCCGCCGGTCACAACTTCGGCGAGATGCGCGGGGCCACGTTCCAGGACGCGCACGAGCTGTTCACCGTGTGCAGCGAGCTCATGCAGATGATCCACACCGTGCCCCAGCCCGTGGTGGCGCGGGTGCACGCGCTCGCCACGGCCGCAGGGTGCCAGTTGGTGGCCACGTGCGACCTCGCTATTGCGGCGCGGTCCGCATCCTTCGCGATTCCCGGCGGCAAGGGCGGGCTGTTCTGCCACACGCCGCTCGTTGCGGTGGCGCGCAGTCTCACCCCGAAGCGCGCGCTCGAGATGGCGATGACCGGCGATGCCATCAGCGCAGAGACGGCACTGCAGTGGGGCTTCGTGAACGAGGTGGTGGACGACGACCAGCTCGACGCCGCGGTTGCATCGCTGCTGGCCCGGGCCACGCGCGGCTCGCGGCTGTCGAAGGCGCTCGGCAAGAAGACGTACTGGGAGCAGATCTCCATGCCCGAGGGAGACGCATACTCCTTCGCGTCTGCAGTCATGGCCGAGGCTGTGACGGGTGACGCCGCCCAGGAGGGCATCGCCGCCTTCCTGGAGAAGCGGCACCCCGATTTCGGTGGTATGTAAAGAGGCATGAGCGCAACCTCCCCCGGGACACTCACCGCAGTCGAGGAACTCGAGCTCGGTCTCACGGGCATGACGTGCGCGGCGTGCGCAGCCCGCATCGAGAAGCGCCTGAACGAGATCGACGGTGTCGAGGCGGCGGTGAACTACGCGACCGAGTCCGCGATGGTGGCGTTCCAGCCGTCCGAGGTGTCGGCGCAGGCGCTCATCGAGGCGGTGCGCGGCATCGGGTACGACGCCCAGGTGCTGGACGACGAGCCCTACGACGACGGTCTCGACGAACGGCTCGCCGCGCTGCGGCTGCGCCTCACCGTGGCGGCCGTGTTCTCGGTGCCGGTGGTGGTCTTGTCCATGGTGCCGGCGGCGCAGTTCACGAACTGGCAGTGGTGGGCGGGTGCCCTCAGCGCGCCGGTGGTGACATGGGCGGCGTGGCCGTTCCACCGGGTGGCCGCCCTGAACGCGCGCCACCGCACCGCATCCATGGACACTCTCATCTCCGTCGGTGTCATCGCGGCGACCGCGTGGAGCATCTGGGCCCTGGTGTGGGGCGACGCCACCCACATGACGATGGACGGCATGGCAGGCATGACGCACTCCGACGGCTCGCACGTCTATTTCGAGGTGGGGGCCACTGTCACCGCGTTCATCCTGGCCGGCCGCTATCTCGAGACGAAGGCGAAGCACTCCGCCGGCGACGCACTGCGCGCGCTGCTGGCGCTCGGCGCCCGCCATGCCACCGTGCTGCGCGACGGGGCGGAGGTGTCCATCCCCGCATCGGTCGTGCGGATCGACGACGTCGTGGTGGTGCGGCCGGGGGAGAAGATCGCCGTCGACGGCACCGTCGAGGACGGTTCGTCATCGGTGGACATGAGCA
>JBEDDY010000252.1:0-6233 GCA_041176025.1 Actinomycetota bacterium
AACAGACACCGGAAGTGAAGATGGAAACGAACCCCACCCCGAAGAACCGTCGTGGTCGTCGCGCGTACGTTGCTCTCGCAGCGGGCGCCGGCCTGTTCCTCACCGGCTGTGCGAGCAACGCACCGCAGGACATCTTCCAGCCGAAGGGCCCGAACGCGAACGACATCAACAACCTGCAGAAGCTGGTGTTCCCCATCGCCGGGGTCGTGGGTGTCATTGTCCTCGGTCTGGCCACGTACATCTTCATGAAGTACCGCGACAGGGGCCAGCCGATCCCGTCGCAGGCACACGGCAAGCCGATCGTGGAGATCACACTCACCGTCATCCCTGCCCTGATCCTCACGGTCTGCGGCGTGTTCACGTTCCGCACCATCTTCGACCTCGCCAAGACGAGCGACACCGAGATGGTCATCAACGTCACCGGCCAGCAGTGGTGGTGGGAATACGACTACCCGGTGCAGACAGAGCACGGCATCAAGACGCCGATCATCACCTCCGGCCAGCTGGTGCTGCCGGTGGGCACCAAGGTTCTTCTGCGCGAGACCAGCCGCGACGTGATCCACTCCTACTGGATTCCCGCACTGAACGGCAAGAAGGACGCCGTCCCCGGTCGCATCAATCTGCTGCGTCTCGAGGCCGACAAGCCCGGCATCTACGCGGGCCAGTGCACCGAGTTCTGCGGTCTGTCGCACGCCAACATGCGCATGGAAGCCGTTGCCCTCTCCAAGGAGGACTTCGCCAGGTGGGTGGCCAACCAGCAGGCCGAGTACGCCAAGCCGGCCGAGGGAACACTTGCTGCCGAGGGCGAGACCGTGTTCCTGAACCAGTGCGTCCGCTGTCACCAGGTGAACGGCCAGAAGAAGGCCGACGGAACGGCCGTCATCGCCGCCCCCGACGAGAACGTGTACTCGGGTGCCGCACCGAACCTCAGCCACCTCATGTCGCGCAACACCTTCGCCGGCGCCATGTTCGACCTGCTCAGCAAGTCCTGCCGCGACGACGTGTGGCAGGCGAAGCCCGAGGAGTTCGGCGCCAAGTACCTGAAGGGCGTCACCGGTGAATGCCTGAACGAGTCCAAGTTGCGCGCCTGGCTGCGCAATGCGCCTGCCCAGAAGCCGATGTACGCCGACCCCACAAAGTTGATGCCGACCAACGGCAAGTACCGCGGGATGCCGGCGCTCGGGCTCACCGAAACAGACATCGACAAGCTTGTCGCGTACCTCTTGACCCTGAAGTGATCGGAGAAAATCATGGCGATCATTGAACGACCCAGCACGGAAATCGCAGCACCCGTTGTTGCGACCCCAGGCACGAGCCTCGGAGGCTTCAAGCGGCCGATGATGGAGTCAGGGTGGAAGTCCTGGCTCTTCACCGTCGACCACAAGAAGATCGGCATCATGTACGGCGTCTCGGCGATGTTCTTCTTCATCGTCGGTGGTGTCGAGGCACTGTTGATCCGTCTGCAGCTGGCGGCTCCCGAGGGCAAGGTGCTGAACGCGGACGTCTACAACCAGATGTTCACCATGCACGCGACCACCATGATCTTCCTCTTCGCCATGCCCATGGCGGCGGCGTTCGCCAACTACTTCCTGCCGCTCCAGATCGGTGCACGTGACGTGGCGTTCCCCCGCCTGAATGCGCTCTCGCTGTGGTTGCTCATCGTGGGTGGCCTGGTGCTGAACGCATCGTGGTTCCTCGGCGGCGCGGCCGACGGTGGTTGGTTCATGTACGCACCCAACTCGGGCCCGATCTTCTCGCCGTCCAACGGCGTGGACTTCTGGACCCTCGGCCTGCAGATTGCCGGTGTCGCCTCGCTGATCGGTTCGATCAACCTGATCGTCACCGTGCTCAACATGCGCGCCCCGGGCATGTCCCTCATGAAGATGCCGGTGTTCACCTGGATGATCCTGGTGGTGCAGTTCCTGCTCGTCTTCTCGCTGCCGGTCATCACGGTTGCGCTCGTCCTGCTGATGTTCCAGCGTTCCTACGGGGCGACGTTCTTCGATGCCTCCGCCGGCGGTGACCCGCTGCTGTGGCAGCACCTCTTCTGGATCTTCGGTCACCCCGAGGTGTACGTGCTGATCCTCCCGGCCTTCGGCATCATCTCCGAGGTCCTGCCGACGTTCGCACGCAAGCCGCTGTTCGGTTACCCGTTCGTCGTGTTCTCGGGTGCCTCGATCGGTCTCGTCGGGTTCGGCGTGTGGGCCCACCACATGTTCGCCACCGGCCTCGGACCGGTGTCGGTTGCGGTGTTCTCCATCGCCACCATGGCGATCGCCATCCCGACCGGCGTCAAGATCTTCAACTGGCTGCTCACCATGTGGGGCGGCAAGATCTGGTACACGACGGCGATGAAGTTCGCCATCGGCCTGGTGCTGCTGTTCACCGTCGGCGGTCTCTCGGGTGTGACCCACTCGATCGCACCGTCGGACACCCAGCAGACCGACACGTACTACATCGTGGCCCACTTCCACTACGTGCTGTTCGGCGGCATGGTCTTCGGACTCTTCTCCGGCTTCTACTACTGGTGGCCGAAGGTCTTCGGCAAGATGCTGAACGAGAAGATGGGTTCCTGGAACTTCTGGCTGATGTTCTTCGGCATGAACCTCACGTTCGGCCCGATGCACATTCTCGGCCTGCAGGGCCAGCCCCGCCGTATGTACATCTGGACGGAGGCGCGCGCCGGTGAGGGCTTCTTCAACCTCGGTTTCTGGAACATGGTCGCGTCAGTCGGTTCGCTGATCCTCGCCGTCGGCGTGTTGATCTTCCTCATCAACGCCTTCTACACGTGGAAGAAGGGCCCGGACGCCGAGCTCGACCCGTGGGACGCACGCACCCTCGAGTGGCTCGCCACCAGCCCGCCGAAGGCCCACAACTTCGACCGCATCCCCGTCGTCCATCACCTCGACGAGTTCTTCCACCGCAAGTACGAAGAGGACACGGCGACGCACACCATGCGCAAGGTTGCCGACGGTGCCGACCTGGTCCGTGCGGAGGAGGCGGCAGCCGATGCCCACATCCACCTGCCGAGCCCGTCCTACTGGCCGCTCGTGCTCTCGATCGGTGTCGGTGTCCTCGGTCTCGGTGTCATCTACGGCGTGCCGGTGATGGTCGTCGGTGCCGCAGTCATTCTTCTCGCGTCCTACGGATGGGTCCTCGAACCCTCGGTCGCCGCGGATTCGGAACTTGACCCGCCGTCCGGTGACGGCCACACGAAGGAGATTGCTCCCCTTGGCTGACGTCGCTGTTCATCACGAGACCGATCACGGTCATCATTCCTCCACCGGCTTGTCCAACAACAAGCTGGCGATGTGGCTGTTCCTCGGTTCGGAGTGCCTGCTCTTCGGTGGTCTCATCTCCACCTACATGCTGTACCGCGGACGCGTGTCGAACGGCCCGCACCCGTCGGCCATCTACGACATCCCGTTCACGTCGGTCAGCAGCTTCGTGCTGCTGATGTCATCGCTCACCATGGTGCTGGCCGTCACGGCTGCCCAGCGTGGCGACGACAAGAAGACGAACCTCTGGTTGCTGGTGACCGCCATGCTGGGCGCCACGTTCATCGGCGGCCAGGTCTACGAGTTCACCACCTTCTACCGCGAGGGTCTGGGCTTCACGACCAGCCTGTTCGGTTCCAGCTTCTACACGCTCACCGGTTTCCACGGTGTGCACGTGTCGGTGGGCGTGATCTTCCTCCTGTCCACCATGGGCATCATCAGGAAGAACCGCATCACCGGCAACAAGTCCGAGGTCGTGGAACTCATCGGTCTGTACTGGCACTTCGTCGACATCGTGTGGATCGTGATCTTCACGCTCATCTACCTGATTCCGGCCTGATCGAGAGGACAACATGAGCGCAGCAACCGAGCAGCACACCGAATCGCACGACCACGGCATGACCGACGCCGGGTACATCAAGATCGCCCTGATCCTCGCCGCCATCACGGCGCTCGAGGTGTCGACCTACTACATCGACTTCGGTCCGCTCTTCCTGCCGTCGTTGCTCATCATGATGGTGGTCAAGTTCGTGATGGTCGTCTCGTACTTCATGCACCTGAAGTTCGACAACAAGATCTTCAGTTTCCTCTTCTACGTGGGTCTTGCCCTGGCGCTGTTCTGCTACATCGTCGCGCTCGCCACGTTCAAGTTCTTCATCGCCTAGCGAAAGGCCGGGCCGACCGTGTTGGCTGCCGGATACGACATCTCCACGAACACCGATCCGTGGCGTTTCCAGTTGCACCTGGAGATCTGGGTTCTCATCGTCGCGCTCATCGTCGGGTACGTGTACGCGGTGCGGGTCATCGGGCCGAAGGTGGCACCGGCGGGGCACGTCGTCTCGCGCCGGCAGGTGTTCACGTTCTCCCTCATGATCGGGGTGCTGTGGCTGAGCACCGACTGGCCGATGCACGACATCGCCGAGGAGTACCTGTACTCGGTGCACATGGTGCAGCACATGAGTCTGACGATGTTCATCCCCCCGCTCGCGCTGATGGCCACCCCCGAGTGGCTCTTCCGCATCATCATCGGTGAGGGTCGCGCCCACCGCGTGGTGCGGTTCGCCACCAAGCCGGTGGTGGCAGCACTCGTCTACAACGTGGGGGTGATGGTGTCGCACGTGCCGGGCGTGGTGAACGTGAGTGCCAGCAACGGCCCGGTCCACTACCTGGTGCACGTGCTTCTGGTGACCACCGCGTTCATGATGTGGACGCCGCTCGTGTCACCGGCCCGTGAGTGGCAGGTGAGCGACGGCACGAAGATGCTGTACCTGTTCTCGATGTCGTTCGTGCCGACGATCCCGGCTGGCTGGCTGACGTTCGCCGAGAACGCGGTCTACAGGCACTACAACACGCCCGTGCGCGTGTGGGGCGTGAACGTGATGTCCGACCAGCAGGCTGCCGGGGCGATCATGAAACTCGGCGGCTCCGTTTTCATGTGGATCATCATCATCTTCATTTTCTTCAAGCGGTTCATGCGCGGCTTCTACGGTCAGCAGTCCTACGACCGCTCGTTGCAAATGCCTGACGCCGAGGTCGTGGGCACCGATTCCCGGCTCACGTTCGAAGAGGTCGAGGAAGCGTTCCGACGCACGAAGCCGGCGACCGAAGACCCGCACGCCTCCGCGTAGTCACATGCGGGTCGTCGACATTCCCGCGGACGTGTCGGTGCGCCGGGCGGTGGCCCGGTGGTGCCTGGATGAATGGGTGCACCTGTTCCCCGATGACACCGAGCAGTGGTATCTCGACACGTACACCCGTGCGGACTCAACGGGCGAGGGTCCTCCCCACGCGCTGGCCGCCGTGGACGGTGAGCAAGTGGTGGGGTCGGCATTGCTGGTGCCCGATGACGAGCTTCCCGGTGCTCCCGAACCGGGACCGTGGTTGGCCGCGGTCTATGTGGTGCCCGGCCACCGCGGCCGTGGCGTTGGTCGCGCGCTGGTGACGGCAATCATGCAACGGGCTTCATCCGACATCTGGCTGTACACCGAGAACGAGACGGCCTGGTACGAATCGATGGGCTGGACCGTCGTCCGCGACGCAGAACTGAACGGTCACCGCGTGACCGTCATGCACTGGCGACCTGCCTAGCTCCAGCGGAAACGGCGGGCGGCAACAGACGGTGCAACAACCGCCCACGCCGCCAGCACGACCCACGACATGCCCACACGGTTGCCGACCCCGGTCAGACTGTCGCGCAGCACGTCGGCAAGTGCGGACGAGGGCAGGAGTTCGGCCACTGCACGCAGCGTCCCGGGAAGGGATGACATCGGGATCACCATCCCACCGAGCAACAGGAGCACCAGGTACAGCCCGTTCTGTGCCGCAAGGTTGACCTCGCCCCGGAGGGTGCCGGCAAGGGTCAGGCCGATGCCGGTGAACGCTGCCGTGCCCAGCAGCACGGCCGGGACCACGAGAGCAGCGTTCGAGCCACCGGTCTCCCAACCGAGCAGGACGCCGAGCGGGACGAGGACCAGCAGCTGCAGCATCTCGATTGCGAAGACAGAGAGCATCTTGGCGGTGACGAGCTCGCCTCGTCGCAACGGCGTGGCACCGAGACGCTTGAGCACCATGTAACTGCGCTCGAAGCCGGTGGCGATCCCCAGGCTGACCATCGCAGTCGACATGACGGCAAGGGCGACGATCCCGGGGAGCAGGAAGTCGGGGGATTCCTGGGCGCCGGAGGGAAGGACGTCCACGAGCGAGAAGAACGTGAGCAGGAGAACGGGGATGACGAGC
>JBEDDY010000253.1:0-24131 GCA_041176025.1 Actinomycetota bacterium
CTATCCTCTCCGCGCAACACAGAACAGACCAAGGAAGTACCGAGATGGCCGCAAAGAAGAAGACCCCCGCCAAGAAGGTCGCCAAGAAGCCCGCTGCGAAGAAGAAGCCCGCCCCCAAGAAGGCCGCGGCAAAAAAGACTGCGGCAAAGAAGGCCGTGAAGAAGTCCGCGCCGAAGAAGCCGGCAGCGAAGAAGAAGCCCGCCCCCAAGAAGGCCGCGACAAAGAAGGCCGTGAAGAAGTCCGCGCCGAAGAAGCCGGCAGCGAAGAAGAAGCCCGCCGCGAAGAAGCCGGTCGCAAAGAAGCTGACGCCGGCCCAGGTCGCGGCGGTAAAGAAGGCCAAGCAGCGTGAAATCGAGGCCAAGAAGAAGGCCGAGGCACTGAAGAAGAAGGAAGCGGCCGCGAAGGCCGCCGCCCAGAAGAAGGCCGCCGCCGAGAAGGCCGCCGCGAAGAAGGCCAAGGCTGCTGCGGAGGCACTGAAGAAGAAGGAAGCGGCTGCGAAGAAGGCGGCTGCGAAGAAGGCTGCCGCCGAGAAGGAGCGCGAGAAGAAGCGCGTCGCTGCGGAGCGCGAGAAGAAGAAGAAGCTCGAGGCCATCGAGCGCGAGAAGGCCCGCAAGCTCAAGGAAGAGCAGAAAGCAGCTGAGAAGGCCGCCAAGGAGAAGGCCGCAGCGGAGGCAAAGGCCGCCAAGGAGAAGGCCCTGGCAGAGGCAAAGGCGGCTGCGGAAGCCGCCAAGCGTGCGGCAGCAAAATTGCCCCCGCCGAAGCCGCCGATCATCAAGGGACCGTCCCAGGACGGAATCACGTCGACGAAGGAGTTCGACCTGAAGTTCCTGTTCGAACTGCGCGACGCCCTCATCGCGAAGCGTGCCCAGCTCAGTGGGCAGGCCACCCGTCTCGAGAACGAGGCCAACGCCCTCATCGAGGATGCAGAGATGGGCGACGTCCAGTTCGACGAGGAGGGCGGCGAGGGTGACACCCTGGTCGTCGAACGCGAACAGGACCTCGTGCTGTCCGCATCCGCCCGCCAGTCCATCGAGGACATCGACGCGGCGCTCGAACGCATGAAGAGGGGCGAGTACGGCTACTCGGAGCTCTCCGGTCTGCCGATCCCGAAGGAGCGCCTGCGTGCCATGCCGGAAGCCACTCAGTTGGTGACCGAGCTCGCCGGTGGCTTCGGCCGCCGCTGATCACGCGGTCATCACGCCCATGTCACGTCGGTCGCTGTTGCCGCTCGCCACGGTCATCGTCGTGCTCGACCAGGTGACGAAGCACTGGGCCGTCAACGCCCTTTCGGACGGGCACACGGTGGATGTGGTGTGGACCCTGCGTTTCGCACTCGGCTTCAACAGCGGAATGGCGTTCTCGAAGGCCACGGGGCTCGGCCCGCTCATCGGCGTCATCGCCACGGTTGCGGTCGTGTGGCTCCTGTCGTCGTTGCGCAAGGCCGGATCGCAACTGTCGGCTGTCGGGATGGCTCTCGTCGCGGGCGGGGCGGCAGGCAATGTCGTTGACCGTCTGTTCCGCGGGCCCGGCTGGTTCCGTGGATCCGTCGTGGATTTCATCGACCTGCAGTGGTGGCCGGTCTTCAACGTGGCCGATTCCGCCATCACCGTGGGTGGGTGTCTCCTGGTCCTCGGCGCGGTCCTCGCGTCACGGAACGCCGACGGAGCCGGGGTGATTCCATGATCGTCGAGGAGACGATCCCCGCCGCGCTCGCGGGCGAACGACTCGACCGTGTGGTGTCACTGATAGCCGATATCTCGCGTTCCGAGGCGCGCGAACTGGTGGCAGCCGGTGGTGCGCGGGTCGACGGTGCGGACGCACCGAACGGCAAGGTGCGGCTGACGGAGGGGCAGGTCGTCCTCGTTGACCTCGACAAGATCCCCGTCGCCGAACTCCCTCAACCCGACCGCGACGTCCCCGTCGAGGTTCTCTACGAGGACGAACACGTCATCGTCATCAACAAACCCGTCGGGCTCGTCGTCCACCCGGCGGCAGGACATGGAACGGGCACACTCGTGAACGGCCTTCTCGTCCGGTACCCCGAGATCTCCTCGGTGGGCCAGCCGCTCCGGCCCGGGATCGTGCACCGTCTCGACGCCGGGACGAGCGGACTCATGGTCGTGGCCCGGTCCCAGGCGGCGTACGACGCACTCGTCGAGGCCATGAGCGACCACGACGTGGAGCGCGAGTACATGGCTCTCGCCTGGGGACACTTCGATTCAGCCAACGGTGTCATCGACGCCGCGATCGGCCGTGATCCGCGTGACCCGTTGAAGATGGCGGTCGTGCGGGACGGCAAGTGGGCGCGCACGCACTTCGAGGTCATCGAGGAATTCGTCGATCCGGCGGAACTCTCGTTGGTCCAGTGCACACTCGAGACCGGCCGCACGCACCAGATCCGGGTGCACCTCGCGGCGGTCGGTCATGCGGTCGTGGGGGACTCCACGTACGGTGGATCACGGTCCTCCCTGAAATCCCCCAGGCCGATGCTCCATGCGGCGCGACTCGCATTCGCCCATCCGGTGACCGGAGAGCACATGGAGTTCGGAGCGGGAATGCCCGCCGACATGGTGGGCATCATCGCGCAGTGCAGCGCGGTCGCCGACGAATAGACGTCAGTGGTGGTGATGGAACGTGGGCTTCGGCCATTCACCCTCGCCGGTGGCGGCCTTCGCGATCACTTCGAGCGTGTAGGTGTCGAGATGCTCGCGCATGTGCTGGCCGGCGACGTCCCAGATGGCAAGAAGGACGCACTGGCCCTCGTGGTCGCAGGACCCGTCCTGGTGGGGCTGGCCGAAATCACCGACCGTGATGGGGCCGTCGACGGCGGAGATGATGTCGGACACCTTGATGTCCGCGGGCGACTTCGCGAGCACGTACCCGCCACCGACACCGCGCTTCGACCGCACGAGGCCCGCACCCTTCAGTGCCAGGAGGATCTGTTCGAGGTACGGCTGGGGGAGACCGGTGCGCTCTGCGATGTCACGGACCGACGTCGGCCCGGCCTCGGAGGCGTGAAGGGTGAGCGACAGCAGTGCCCTGCACGCATAATCACCTCTCGTGGACACTCGCACGGAGCCATCGTAGGTGCTGGACTATGACCATGAGCCACCAAGACCCCGTCCTTCCCCGGTACGGGGCGGGAAGCCTGAGTGACATCATCCCGTTCCTGTGCAGTCCGGTGCGCGGGGCGGAACCGCCGGCATGGATGCCCGCCGTCGTGCACGGAGCCGAAAGGGTGGTTCTGTTGCTCATCGACGGTCTCGGCTGGAACCAGCTGTCGGCCCGTGCCAACGTCGCGCCCACGATCTCGTCCATGACGGGCGGATCGATCACGTCGGTCGCGCCGTCCACCACCGCCACCGCACTCACGTCACTCACCACCGGCCTCACGCCCGGCGAGCACGGACTCATCGGCTACCGCATGGACATGGGCGGCGTCGTGATGAACACCCTGCGCTGGGGTGACGGCCGCACCGACATGCGGCGCGAGTTCCCGCCGCGGCAGATCCAACCGTGCCCACCGTTCCTGGGTTCGTCCGTACCGGTCATCAGCATGGCGGACAAGGAGGGTTCGGGTTTCACCGAGGCCCATCTGTCCGGGGTGAAAGCCATGGGGTGGCGCACGGCAAGCAGCATCCCGGTCACGATCGAGCGGGCGCTCGCCGACGGTGAGCGTTTCGTGTACGCGTACTACGACGGTGTCGACAAGATCGCCCACGAGCGTGGATTCGGCGACTACTACGACTCGGAGTTGTCGTTCGCTGACGGTCTCGTGGCGTCGATCATCGAACGGCTTCCGCAGGACACCGTGCTGCTGGTCACCGCGGACCACGGTCAGGTCCATGTCGGCGACAACACGGTGACACTTCCACCCGAGGTGACGGAACTCGTGCGCACGCAGTCCGGCGAGGGCCGGTTCCGGTGGCTGCACGCCCGTCGCGGACGGGAACAGGAGCTGCGTGACGCCTGCGCACGATTTGAGGACGTCGCATGGGTCGTGACGCGCGACAGGGTGGTCGACGAGAAGTGGTTCGGGGGCCGTGTCTCCGCGGATGCCCTGCGTCGCATGGGTGACGTCGCACTCGTGCCGTTCGCACCGGTCAGTTTCGAGGACCCCGCCGACGGCGGCCTGTTCGACCTCGTGTGCCGGCACGGTTCGCTGACGGCAGACGAGATGCTCGTGCCGCTCGTTGCGCACCGCTCCTGAACGAGGTGCGGAAACTGCGGCCGAATGGCAGACTCAACGCGTGACCGACAACGTGAACAGCCCGGAACCCACCGCGAATGCCGAAGTCATCGACGGCCGTCCCTTCCCGAACGACGCAACGGCCGACGGGTCGCTCGGCACCCCCACCGAGTCGGTCACGGAACCCGCGAAGGTGATGCGCATCGGGTCGATGGTGCGCCAGCTGCTGGACGAGGTCCGCAACACCGAACTCGACGTCGCCAGCCGTGAGCGACTTGCGGAGATCTACGACAGGTCCATCGTCGAGATTGCGTCCGCGTTGTCCCCCGACCTGGCCGAGGAGCTGCACATGCTCGCGTTGCCCTTCAAGGACGGCGAGGTTCCGTCAGAGGGTGAGTTGCGCATCGCCAAGGCGCAACTCGTCGGATGGCTCGAGGGATTGTTCCACGGAATCCAGGCAACGTTGTTCGCCCAGCAACTCGCGGCCCGCCAGCAGATCGAGCAGATGCGCCAGATTCCCGGCCAGCCCGACCGCGGCGGACCTCAGCCCGGCGGCACCTACCTCTGACCTGCGCGGCACCCGAGGCCGAGGATTCTCAACGGTTCTCGTGCTGATGCGTTGGCTGCGAACCGGCCCCGACGGGGCAATCGTGGGTGGCGCACCCGACTGCTAATTTCGTGAATCCCAGCGGTGTAACTTGCGCGAGCAGTCACCGGTGCGGGCGGATGACGGCAGGTGACTGCCCGGAGAGTGGAGGTGTGAATTGGGGTCGTCTTTCACCCACCTCCACGTCCACACCGAGTTCTCCATGCTCGACGGCGCGGCGCGGCTCGACGAGCTCGTGGCGAAAGCCGTGTCCGACGGCCAGCCCGCGCTCGGCATCACCGACCACGGCAACATGTACGGCGTCATCGACTTCTACAAGGAATGCCGCAAGCAGGGCATCAAGCCGATCATCGGCACCGAGGCCTACATGGCCCACGACCACCGCACAGAACGAATCGCACGCCGCGGCCGACTGGATGACAACGGGGGGAGCGACGAGGGCGGCCGGAAGCAGTACTACCACCTCACCCTCCTTGCCGAGAACAACGCCGGGTACCGGAACCTCATCCAGCTCTCGAGCCTCGCATTCCTCGAGGGATACCACTACAAGCCGCGCATCGACTGGGAACTTCTCGAGAAGTACTCGTCAGGGCTGATCGCGACGACGGGCTGTCTGGGTGGTCATGTCCTGCAGTCACTCCTGAACGGCGACGAGAAGGGTGCGCTGGCAAAGGCCGGGCGCCTGCAGGACATCTTCGGCAAGGACAACCTGTTCGTCGAGGTGCAGGACCACGGTCTCGCCGACCAGGTGCGCACCAACCCGAAACTCGTCGAGATCGCGCGCAAGATCGGTGCCCCCATCATCGCCACGAACGACTCCCACTACGTGAACCAGTCGGACCACGAGGCCCACGATGCACTGTTGTGCGTGCAAACCGGTGCCTTCATGCGTGATGCCGACCGCTTCAAGTTCGAGGGAACCGAGCATTACCTGAAGAGTGCCGAGGAGATGCGGTACCTCTGGCGCGAGCTGCCCGAGGTATGCGACAACACACTCTGGATCGCCGAACGTGCGAACGTCGAGATCGAACTCGGCAGCTACAAACTGCCGGTGTTCCCGATACCGCCCCAGTTCGCCACCGACACCGAGTACCTCGAACACCTCACCTGGGAGGGCGCCAAGAAGCGCTGGGGCGACAGCCTCCCGCCGGATGTCGTCGAGCGCGTGTCGTTCGAGCTGGGAGTCGTCGCCCAGATGGGCTTCAGCTCTTACTTCCTCATCGTCTGGGACCTCATCCGCCACGCGAAGGATTCCGGCATCCGGGTCGGGCCGGGCCGTGGATCGGCCGCGGGAAGCGCGGTGGCGTACTGCCTGCGCATCACCGAACTCGACCCGCTCAGGTACGACCTGCTGTTCGAGCGCTTCCTCAACCCGTCGCGCGTCAGCATGCCCGACATCGACATGGACTTCGACTCGAGGTACCGCGACGAAATGATCCGCTACGCCGCCGAGAAGTACGGCCGGGACCATGTCGCGCAGATCATCACGTTCTCCACCATCAAGTCGCGCAACGCGGTGCGCGATGCCGCGCGCGTGCTCGGTTTCGAGTACGGCGTGGGAGACCGCATCGCCAAGCTGATGCCACCGTTGAACCAGGGTCGCGACACCCCGCTGCAGTACTGCTTCGAGAAGAGCGAGCAGTACGCCGAGGGTTACGCCGCTGCGGCCGCGCTGCGCGAGCTGGTCAGTGTCGACGAGGTCGCGGAGAAGGTCGTGCACGTCGCAAAGGGGCTCGAGGGCCTGAAGCGCAGCGATGGCATCCACGCGGCCGCGGTGGTGATCACCCCGGAGCCGCTCATGGAGTACCTGCCGATCCAGCGCAAGCCGGTGGGGGACCTGAAGGCCGACGAGGCGCCCATCGTCACCCAGTACGAAATGCACGGTGTGGAGGACCTCGGTCTCCTGAAGATGGACTTCCTCGGTCTGCGCAACCTCGACGTCATCACTGACACCGTGGAGATGATCCACCGTCAGCGTGACCCGGAATTCGACATCGACAACGTACCGCTCGACGACGAGCTCACGTTCGCACTCCTCGGCCGGGGTGAGACGATCGGCGTGTTCCAGCTGGAATCCCCGCCCATGCGCCAGCTCCTGCGTTCCATGAAGCCCACCTCGTTCGAGGATGTCAGTGCGGTCCTCGCTCTCTACCGGCCCGGGCCCATGAGTGCGAACATGCACAACGACTACGCGGACTACAAGAACAACCGCAAGAAGCCCGAGTACTTCCACCCCGAGGCGAAGGAACTCCTGAACGACACGTTCGGCCTGATGGTGTACCAGGAGAGCATGATGCGCGTGGCGCAGCGCTTCGCCGGGTACACGCTGGCCCAGGCCGACAACCTCCGCAAGGCGTGCGGCAAGAAGGACCCCAAGGTCATGGAGAAGGAGGAGAGCGTCTTCATCGACGGTTGCGAGGCAACCGGCTACGGCCGTGCACTCGGCGAGCAGCTCTTCACGGTCATCAAGAAGTTCGCAGACTACGCCTTCAACAAGAGCCACACGTTCGGTTACGGCCTCATCAGCTACCAGACTGCGTACCTGAAGGCCCACTACCCGGTCGAGTACATCGCATGCCTGCTCACGTCGGTGAAGGGCAACTACGAGAAGGCGGCGGTGCACCTCGCCGATGCGCGCTCCATGGGGATCACCGTCGTGAACCCCGACATCAACCGCAGCGAATCCGATTTCACCGCCTTCACCGATGGCGGCCAGAAGACCATCGTGTTCGGCATGTCCGCAGTGCGCAATGTCGGCGAGGGTCTCGTCGACCTGATCATCGCAGAACGACGCGAGAACGGCCCCTTCGCGTCCTTCCATGATTTTGCGGGGAGGGTCCCCGACCAGGCCCTCAACAAGAGGGCAGTCGAGTCGCTCATCAAGGCGGGGGCGTTCGACGGCCTCGGTCACCCGCGTCGCGGCCTGTTGATGGTGCACGAGGCCATCATCGACGCCGCCATCGTCTCGAAGCGCGAACGGGAGCGCGGCGTCATGTCGTTGTTCGGGGAGATCGAGGATGACGGCGGCTCCGGATGGAGCGACCGCATCGCGGTCCCCGACGACCAGTTCGAGAAGCCCGATCAGTTGCGCCACGAGAAGGAGATGCTCGGTCTCTACATCTCCGACCACCCGTTGATGGGTGTCGAACAGGCCCTCCGGCGCCGTGTCGACTCGGCTATTGCCGACCTTGCGGACCGGGAAGAGGGAATGGTCACGATCGGCGGCATCGTGACGAATCTCAGCCGTCGGTACACAAAAAAGGGAGACCAGATGGCCACGTTCGTGCTCGAGGATCTCGCCTCCGGCATCGAGGTCACGGTGTTCGCCCGCACACTCACGCAGTACGGCCACCTCCTGAACGATGACGTGATCGTCACTGTCACGGGGAGGCTGAACAAGTCCGACGAACGCTCCAGCTTCACCGCCCAGAAGATCCACCAGGTTGACGACCTGCACCGCAAGACTCCCGAGATCATCGTTACCTTGCCCACGGGATTCACCGAGGCGAACCTCGCGACGCTGAAGGAGATTGCCACCGAGTATCCCGGTGCGTCGCCGCTGAAGATCTCCATCTCCTCCGGTCGCGTGTTCGACACGGGGGCGGGGTTCATGGTGGATGTCGACAAGGTCATCGGACCACTGCGGGTGAACTTCGGCGCGAATGCCGTGAAAATCGTGTGATTGGGACCGAATAGGGGAACTGGGTGCCCCAAATGGCACAATGGAGGAGCCTTATTTCGCGGTTCGCCGCCCGAGTGTCCGGAGAGTCATCAGTCGATGTCGGTGGAAGTTCTCACTCAAGACTGCAGCGCCCTCTCGGAGGCCCAACTCGAGGAGATGCTGGCCGTCGGTGGGGCATTCGGTGCCGACCTTCTGGCCAAGGCGAAGGAAGACTGGGTCCTGTGCACGCTCGCACGCGTTGACGGGAAACTGCACGGATTCACCTTCTCCACGCTCGAGCGCATAGGCGGGACGCCGTGCGTGCTCATCGGCTTGATGTCCGTGAAGCGCACGGGAAAGCGTGACCAGGTGCTGAAGGGGCTCATGGGCGAGGCCTATCACCGTGCGCTCATGGCCTTCCCGGACGAGGATGTCGTCGTCGGGTCGCGCTTTGCCGCACCGGATGGTCTCGAGGCATTCAAGTCGCTCACGGAGATCATCCCGCGAAACGGTCACCGGGCCGTCGGCGAGGAACGGGCATGGGGCCGTCGCCTCGCCAAGCGGTTCGGCGTGGACTCCAACTACGACGAGCAGAGTTTCGTGGTCAAGGAGAAGGGGCAGACCGGATTCATCGACCACGAGTCGTCGAAGCCGGAGAAGATCTCGGCCGACATCACCGGGTTGTTCGTGAACGTGAACCCGAAGAAGGCCGGTGTACTCATCGTCCATGGCTGGACCATGGCCGAGAGCCTGGTCAAGCTCGGCGCCCGTTCCTGACCCCGTGGAGTTCTCTGACGTCGTCCGTTCCCGTCGGATGACCCGGAACTTCCGCGCCGCTGCACTCGACCCCGCACTCATCGAGAATCTCGTGGATCTCGCATCCCGCGCCCCGAGCGCGGGCAAGACCCAGGGGTGGCACCTCGTCGGACTTCTGGGCGATGACACCGAGACGTACTGGTCGGCAGCGATGGATCCGCACGTGAGGGAGACGTTCGCATTCCCCGGTCTGTTCAATGCCTCGTTCGTGGGTGTTGTTCTGGCCGACCCATCCGCGTACGTCGAGCGGTACGGCGAACCCGACAAGGAGCACACCGGTCTCGGCAGTGGAGTGCAGGAATGGGACACCCCCTATTGGACCGTCGATGCCTCGATGGCCACGATGACCTTCCTCCACGCAGTGCAGGACGCCGGCCTCGGTGCTCTCTTCTTCGCCGTCGCGCACGTCGGCAGGGTCCGCTCCGTTCTCGGCATCCCGGATGCGATGCAGGTGATAGGGGCGGTCGCCGTGGGGGTTCCCGACGGCGCGGAACGACCCGGTCGCAGCGCGGGCCGCAACCGACGCCCGGCGGGCGACATCATCAGGTGGGGTTGCTGGTAGCCAGGCGATCGGCGAGTTCCGACGCGCTCGTGGCGGGAGCCAGGCACACGTTCCCGCGACAGACGTACGCATTGCCCTCGGTGCGGCCCTCCCACAACGGCCCGTCCATCGGCTGTCCGTGGGCAAGCACCGCATACGGCCGCCACGTCGTGCAGTACTCGCGCACGAAACCGCGGTTCACCCCGGGGATCACCACCTCGGTGGTGCCCGCCGAGACGAGCTCGAAGGAGTGCATTGCGTTGCAGAAGGCCGACGGGGCCTGGGGCTGCACGCGGGCGAGGAGCGAGAGGATCCCCCGGGCACGCTCCGCGTATGAGTCGTCCGCCAGCAGTGCGGAGAGTCTCAGCAACGCGAGTGCCGCGGTGGAGTTCGCCGACGGCGTCGCGTTGTCCATGATGTCCTTCTGGCGCGCGATGAGTTGTTCCCCGGAATGCGAGGTGGTGAACAACCCCGAGTTCTCGTCGTCCCAGTGGTTCCCGATCAGGTTGTCCGCGGCATCGCGGGCCTCGACCAGCCAGCGCTCGTTGCCCGTCAGTTCGTAGAGACGCGTGAATGCGTCGACGACGTGTGCGATGTCGTGGGCAAGAGCGTCGTGCCGGGCCCTCGGGGTTGCGTCGGCCTGCCAGCTCCGGTGCCACCGGCCGTCGGCACCACGGAGGTTCTCCATCAGGAAGACCCCGTTCGCCACTGCCGCCGACTTCCACCTGTCGTTGTCGGCGAGCAAAGCCGCCTCGGCGAGGGTCGAGAGGAACATGGCGTTCCATTCGGTCAAGACCTTGTCGTCGAGCCCGGGCCGCGACCTCTCGTTCCGTGCCGAGAGAAGCGCCCGTCGGCATCTCTCGATGACATCCGGCCGCCCGATGTCGGGTCGTGCGTGGATCCTGTTCGGAATCGAGCGTCCCTCGAAGTTCCCTCCGTCGGTGATGCCCCAGTAGGCAGCAGCATCGCCGGCCCATTCCCCGAGGGCCTCATCGAGCTCCGCGGGTGTCCACGTGTAGAACGCACCTTCCTCGCTGTGGCCCGAGGGGGTCAGCGAGTCGGCGTCCTCCGCGCTGAAGAACCCACCGTTCGGGTGGCGCATGCAGGAGAGCACGTAATCGATGGTCTCGCTGGCCACCTGGAAGTAACGGGCGTGCCCGAGTGACTTCCAGGCATGGACGTAGGTGCGGGCGAGCAGTGCCTGGTCGTAGAGCATTTTCTCGAAGTGGGGCACCAGCCATCTCTCGTCGACGCTGTAGCGGGAGAACCCGCCGCCGATGTGGTCGTACATGCCGCCGCACGCCATGGCGTCGAGCGACGTGGTGACGACCGGCCGCAGTGTCTCGTCGCCGGTCCTCATGTACTCGCGCAGGACGGTGTCGATCGCGAACGTGCCCGGGAACTTCGGCGCACCGCCGAAACCGCCCCATTGTGCGTCGAACCGGGAACGCAGTTCGTCGATGGTGCCTGTGCGCATCGAGGGAACATCAAAGCCGTCCGCGGGGGAGAGTGCCGCGGTGCGGCCGACCATCTCGACGAGCGCATCGATGTTCTGCTGCAGTTCCGCACGTTTGTTGTGCCAGGCATCGTCGACCGCGTGCATGAGTTTCACGAACGAGTCACGCGGGTAGTACGTGCCGCCGAAGAAGGGGTGACCGTCGGGCGTGAGGAACACCGTCATCGGCCATCCGCCCCGGCCGGTGAGGGCCTGCACTGCATCCATGTACACCGCGTCCACGTCGGGACGTTCCTCCCGGTCGACCTTCACGTTCACGAACAACGAGTTCATGACTGCGGCGACGTCGTCATTCTCGAAGCTCTCGTGTGCCATCACGTGGCACCAGTGGCATGCGGAATACCCGATCGAGAGGAGAATCGGTCTCCCGGTCTCCCGTGCGTCTGCGAAAGCCTCGTCGCCCCACTCGTACCAGTCGACCGGGTTCTCCTTGTGCTGCCGCAGGTACGGCGAGGATGACCGAGAGAGGCGGTTCACGCGCCCATGGCGTGGTAGCCGCCGTCGACGTGGATGATCTCGCCCGTCGTGGCGGGGAACCAGTCGCTCAACATCGCGATTGTCGTGCGCGCGACCGGCTCGGAGTTGTTGACGTCCCATCCGAGGGGTGCACGGTCGTCCCACACGTCCTCGAACTTCTTGAACCCGGGGATGGACTTGGCCGCCATCGTGCGGATCGGGCCGGCTGCGACGAGATTGCAGCGGATGCCCCTCGGTCCGAGTTCTTTCGCGAGGTAGCGACTTGTCGACTCGAGAGCGGACTTCGCCACACCCATCCAGTTGTACGCGGGCCATGCAACCGTGTTGTCGAAATCCATGCCGACGATCGCCGAACCTGCCGGCATGAGCGGGAGGAACGATTCGGCAAGTGTCTTCAGCGAGTAGGCCGATATCTGCATCGCGATCGACACGTCGGACCACTGCGGTGCCATGAAGTCGTCACCGAGGCAAATCTCGGGGGCGAAGCCGATCGAGTGAACGACACCGTCGACCGTCCCGAGGCTCCCGCGGACCTGCTCGCGCGCACTCTCGACATGCTCGGCGACCGTGACGTCGAACTCGAACACCTCGACGGCAGAGTCAAGTTTCCGTGCGGTGCGCTGCGTCAACGACAGCCCGCGGCCCGCACCGGTCAGCACCACCGTGGCGCCCTCGCGCTGGGCGAGCTGGGCCACCCGGAAAGCCAGGGACGACTCCATGAGCACGCCTGTGACAACAATTTTCTTTCCGTCGAGCAGACCCATGCTCTGAACCGTAGTTCGGCGGGGCTCGGTGTGTAAGGCTCTCCCGAATGCGTATTGGAATTCTCGGCGGCACCGGACCTGCCGGCAGTGCCCTCGGTGCGCGACTCGCCTCGGTCGGGTACGAGGTCGTGATCGGGTCGCGTTCGAAGTACAGGGCCATGGAAACCGTGGACGGGTTGAAGGCCCAGTTCAAGGACCTGAACCTGCCCGTGTCGGCAGGCGACAACATCGACGCGTCGTCGTGCGACGTCGTCGTGCTCGCCACCCCGTGGGATTCCGCCGCGACCACCGCGCAGGAACACATCGAGCAGCTGCGCGGGAAGATCGTCATCAGCATGGCAAACGCCCTCGTGCGGGTGGGTGGCGAGTTCCAGCCGCTCCTGCCGCCCCGCGGAAGCGTGGCCGCCCACGTCCAGGCCGCGATTCCCGAGTGCAGGGTGGTGGCTGCGTTCCATCACCTCCCGGCGAAGGAACTCGGACATCTCGGTGAGCCGATCGACTCTGACGTCCTCGTGTGCTCCGACGACGTCGAGGCGACGAAGATCGCCATGGACATCGTGTCCCACATCCCCGGTTGCCGCCCGTTGGATGCGGGCGAGCTCTCGAACGCGACCGCCATCGAGGCTTTCACGGCCGTGCTGCTGCAGCTGAACGTCCGGTACAAGACGCGCGTGGCGCCGAAGCTGACCGGCATCAAGAAGGACCCGCGGGCGTAGACGATGTCGATGCGTCTCTACGACACGGCAAGGCGGGACGTCGTCCCGTTCACGCCGGGGGAGACCGTCCTGATGTACACCTGCGGCATAACGCCGTACGACGCGACGCACCTCGGTCACGCGGCCACGTTCCTCGTGTACGACGTCCTGCAGCGGCGCCTCATCGATCTGGGCCACACGGTCAAGTGCGTGCGCAACGTCACCGACGTCGACGACCCGCTGTTCGCGAAGGCACGGGAACTGGGGGTGCACTACCTCGACCTGGCCGCGGGCGAGGAGGCGCGATTCAACCGGGACATGGATGCACTCGAGGCCCTGCCGGTCTTCAGCACGCCACGTGCGTCGTCCGCCATCTCGGACATCCGCGGGTTCATCGGCATGGTCCTCGACCGTGGGTATGCGTACGCGGTCGACGGTTCGGTGTACTTCGACATCTCGAAGTTCCCGTCCTTCGGCGAGGTGTCGCACTACTCGGAAGAACAGATGATCGAGTTCGCCCGCCAGCGCGGCGGCAACGTGGAGGACCCGAACAAGCGCCATCCGCTGGACTTCGTGCTGTGGCACCCGTCGGCCGACGACGAGCCTTCCTGGGACACGATGTGGGGTGCGGGTCGACCCGGCTGGCACATCGAGTGCTCGGCGCTCGCACTGCGCGAGCTCGGCACGACGATCGATCTCCACGGTGGCGGCAGCGACCTGATCTTCCCGCACCACGAGTGCGAGCGGGCCCAGTCGGAGGCGGCCACGGGCGAACCGTTCGTGCGCCACTGGATGCACGTCGCCATGGTCTACATGGACGGTCACAAGATGTCGAAGAGCCTCGGGAACCTGGTGTTCGTGGACAAGCTGCGCACCCAATTCGACCCACGGTCCATCCGCCTCGGGGTCATCGAGCACCACTACCGCAACGAGTGGGAGTGGGATGACGGACTCATGCCGCGCAACCACGCCCGTCTCGGCGCATGGCTTGCCTCCGTCGGTGGACCCGCGGGGACAGTGCTCGACGAGGTCCGCGAACGCCTGGACGACGACCTCGACACCCCGGGCGCGGTGGCCGCCATCGACCGAGCCGCGGGTTCGGGAACCGACGTGTCGGCGGCGGCGGCGTTGCTCGGAGTTCGCCTCGACCGGCCCGTGTCCATCGACTGACGTGCCGCACCTATCTCGGTGGTGTGACTTTTAGTCAAATGCGGCATTCCGTGTTCACATGCGGCGGAATCACATCTATTCTGAGCGCCAGTGGCCACCGAAACTGAGGCATCAGTGGCTCCGCTTCCCGCGAAGGTCTTCGCCGGGGCAGGGGCATCGCAGGACAGGCTCCGTCGCGTGCTGCATCCGCTGTCCCGTCGTCTCTGGAAGATGAACATCGAGGGGCTCGAGAACATCCCCGTCGACGGTCCGGCGATCATCTGCCCGAACCACATCAGTTTCTTCGACTCGGTGTTCGTCATGACGTTCGTCGGTCGCAACATCAGTTTCGTCGGCAAGGCCGAGTACATGGACTCGTGGAAGACGAAGCACCTCTTTCCCGCACTCGGGATGATCCCCATCGACCGCTCGGGTGGCAGCAAGAGCGACAACGCGCTCGACGCTGCCGAGCGGGTGCTGCGCCGCGGTGAGTTGTTCGGCATCTACCCGGAGGGAACCCGCAGTCGTGACGGGATGCTCTACAAGGGCCACACCGGTGCCGCCCGGCTCGCACTCAAGGTGGGTTGCCCGATCATCCCCGTGGGCATCGTCGGCACGCGCGAGATCCAACCTCCCGACACCTTCTTCCCGAAGGTCGGCCTGTCGTGCTCGGTGAAGTTCGGCGCTCCCATCCATGTGGGGCGGTACGCCGACCGCCCAGACGACCACATGGCCTGGCGCGAGATCACCGACGAGGTGATGTTCGAGATCCGCGAGCTCTCCGGCCAGGAGTACCGCAACACGTATGCCTCGAAGAAGCCCGAAACGTTGCATGCGGCGACTGCGGTGGTGTCCGCGGAGGCCGCTGACGGCGCAAACACCGCCGACTTGGAGACCTCCGCTCCGTAGAATGGCCCTTCCATGGCCGACATCGCAGTAATCCTCCCCGACGGTTCGGAGCGCCTCGTTCCGCAGGGTTCCACCGTCCATGACGTGGCCGCCGGAATCGGCTCCCGTCTCGCGAAGGCTGCGCTCGCCGGCACGGTGAACGGGGCAGAGGTCGACCTCAACGTCCCGGTGTCGGCGGGCAACTCGGTCTCGATCATCACGGCGGACTCCGACGCCGGCCGTCACGTCCTGCGTCACTCCACTGCCCACGTGCTGGCGCAGGCAGTCGTCCAGTTGTTCCCGGGCGCCCAGTTCTCCATCGGGCCGGCCATCGAGGACGGCTTCTACTACGACTTCGAACTGCCCGGTGGCCGGACCTTCTCCGAGGACGACCTCGAGGCGATTGCCGCCCGCATGCGGGACATCATCAAGGCGGACCAGCCGTTCGTGCGCTCGGAGGTTGCGGCATCCGACGCGCTCTCGCTGTTCGCATCGCAGAAGTACAAGTGCGAGATCATCGAACGTGTCTCGACCGGTTCGGGTGACGGCGAGGACTCCGGGGAGGTGGGGGACGGTGGCACCATCAGCGTGTACCGCAACACCGAGGACTTCGTCGACCTGTGCCGCGGCCCGCACGTGCCGTCCACCGGCCGGCTCGGTCACTTCGCGCTGCAGAAGGTGGCCGGTGCCTACTGGCGCGGCAACGAGAAGGGGCCGATGCTGCAGCGCATCTACGGCACCGCCTGGGAGAGCGACGCAGCACTGAAGGAGCACCTGCACCGCCTGGAGGAGGCCGCCAAGCGCGACCACCGTCGTCTCGCGAACGAACTCGATCTCCTGTCGTTCCCCACCGCGCTCGGTGGTGGTCTCGCCGTGTGGCACCCGAAGGGCGCCATTGCGCGCAAGTTGATGGAGGACTACAGCCGGCAGCGACACATGGACGGTGGCTACCAGTTCGTCTACACGCCTCACCTCGCGAACGCGAACCTGTTCGAGACGTCCGGTCACCTCGGTTTCTACGCCGACGGCATGTACCCGCCGATGGAGATGGACAACGGCACCTACTACATGAAGCCGATGAACTGCCCGATGCACTGTCTGATCTTCGACAGCCGTCAGCGCAGCTACCGCGAGCTCCCGTTGCGCCTGTACGAACTCGGCAACGTGTACCGCTACGAACGCGCCGGCACCCTGCACGGCCTCATGCGCATCCGCGGCTTCACCCAGGACGACAGCCACATCTTCTGCACGGAGGAACAGCTCTCCGACGAGATCGCGTCGCTTCTCGACTTCGTCATGAGCGTCCTCCGGCGCTTCGGTTTCACCGACTTCACCGCGAACCTCAGCACCAAGGACCCGCAGAAGTACGTCGGCGAGGACGACATGTGGGAGAAGGCCACCGTCGCGCTTGCTGCCGCGCTGGCGAAGTACGGGCTCGAGTACAAGATCAAGGAGGGCGACGCCGCCTTCTACGGGCCGAAGATCGACATCGACGTGCGCGATGCGATCGGCCGCAAGTGGCAGCTCAGCACCATCCAGCTGGACTTCAACCAGCCCGAGCGCTTCAAGCTCGAGTACATCGCCCCCGACGGTTCACGCAAGCGGCCGGTCATGCTCCACCGCGCGCTGTTCGGCTCGGTCGAGCGGTTCTTCGGCGTCCTGCTCGAGCACTACGCCGGTGCGTTCCCCACATGGCTCTCGCCGGTGCAGGTGAAGGTCCTGCCCGTGGCCAGTGCGCACTCTGAGTACGCCCACACGGTCGTGTCCGCGCTGCGCAAGCAGGGTTTCCGGGCGGAGATCGTCGATTCCGACGAGCAACTCGGCAAGAGGATCCGCACCGCGAAGGTGGACAAGGTTCCCTATGTGCTCGTCGTCGGTGATGACGACGTCGCGGCCGGAACGGTGGGCGTGAACCCGCGGGGCGGCGAGGTCGAGCGTGGCGTCACCGTCGATGCGTTCGTCGGCCGCATCGCCGCGGACGTCGCGGAAGGCCTGACGGGCGGCGAGTAGGTGTCGCTCGAACGGCTCTGGAACGGCTGGCGCTCCCAGTACGTGCGCGGCTTCAACGAGGGTGAGCGCAACGAACCCGGCCGGTCCGTCTTCACGAAGATCCTCGAGTCCGGAGCATCGGACGAGGAGGCCCACATCGTGCACCGTGGTTCGACGTGTTTCGTGATCCTGAACGCCTTCCCGTACTCGACGGGCCACATGCTGGTTCTCCCGTACCGCGAGGTGGCAGACCTCGAGGACCTGGATGCCGTCGAGGGTGCCGAACTGTGGGCCACGGTCACCGAGGCCGTTTCGGCAGTGAAGCGCTCGCACCAACCGCACGCGCTGAACGTGGGCATCAACCTCGGGGCACCGGCAGGTGGGAGCATCGCACAGCACCTGCACGTCCATGTCGTCCCCCGCTGGGAGGGCGACGCCAACTTCATGACGGCGGTCGCGAACACGCGCACCCTGCCCGAACCACTCGACGACACCGCGGCGCGCATCCGCGCGGCGTGGAACCAGAAAGCAACACGATGAGCGACGAACTGCGTGACCAACTTCCCGACGACCTGAACGCGGTGGACTTCGCCGGCGCGTACGAGTTCCCCGACAACAGCCGCAGGCGGATCCCTGCCGCCATCTACGGTGTGCTTGCGGCGGGAGCCGCCATTGCGTGGATGTCCGTCGACCGCGAGTCATCCGTGATCGTGAACGACGGAGCCCTGCTCGGCGCGGTGATCCTCGGGGCCATGGCGGTCATCAGCTTCACCAGCGGCTGGAGAATGTCGATCGACGAACGCGAGGCTCTCGTGCGGGCAACCGCGAGTGTGGGTTTCGTCGTCGGCCACGCATCGGCGCAGCAGGTGTGGCGCGGCGTGAGGTCACGGCCGACCTGGAGGATCTTCTGTTACAGCGCCGAGGAGCCGCCCCTGCAGCGTGGTCTCGTGCTCGTGGATGCCGTCGACGGCTCGGTTGTGGAGGTGCTCGTCGAGGAGAACCCCGACCTGGCATCTCACGCCCCCGACGACCAGGTCAAGTAGCGTTCCGTCGATGTTCGACGGCAGTTTCCGCGCGCCCATCGAGCGCCTCGTGCGCCCGGTCGGGATGCTGTTGCGCAGGACCGGCATGTCTCCCGACCACATCACCGTCGTCGGGGTCCTCGTGTCGTTCGGCGCTGCGTGGGCCATCGGTGCCGGGGCGTTGCGCGGCGGTCTGTTGCTCGTGATCCTGGCTGCCGTGCCGGACATGCTCGACGGGGCACTGGCCAAGGCACAGAACTCGGCAAGTCAACGCGGGGCGTTCTTCGACTCGGTGATGGACCGTGTCACCGACTCCGTCCTGATGGGTGGGGTTGCCTGGTACCTGATCTCGGGGGACCACCCGCACGAGGCAATTCTCCCCGTGGCGATCATGGGCGTGTCGTCCCTCATCTCGTACGAACGCGCCAAGGCCGAGTCGTTGGGTCTCACGGCAAAGGGCGGTCTCATGGAACGCGCGGAGCGGATCATCGTGCTGTGCTTCGGCCTGTTGTTCGACTCGATCCTCGTCCCCGTCCTGTGGGTGATGCTGGTGCTCACCGTCGTGACCGCCGTGCAGCGTTTCCTCAAGGTGTGGGCCCAGGCCGAGGTGTCGGACATCGTCCAGGCGCGGCGCGACAAGCGACAGGTGCGTCGGGTGTCCAGGCAGAGCTCGCGCGCGAGTCGTCGTTCGCTCTCCGTCAACGCGCGCCAGCGTCGTCGTTCGCGCAATGGCTGACCCGGTCGAGCAGATCTCCGGCGCTCTGACCGTCGGCGGTTACAGGCTGGGTTCGCTCGTCGCGCGGCTCACCCCCGGGTTCGTGGCCCAGGGTGCCGTGTCGCTCCTTGCGCCGGGCATCGCACTCTCGCTGCGGGAGAAGCGGGGGATGATCGAGCGTCATCTCCGTCGAGTCAACCCGACCGTGTCACGGTTCGCCCTGCGGCAGCAGTCGCAGCAGGCCTTCGACAGCTACATGCGCTACTACGCAGAGAGTTTCCGCCTGCCGTCGATCGGTCGGAAGCATGTCGACCGTTGTTTCTCCGTGGACGGTTTCCATCACATCGAGGAGGGTCTCGAGAAGGGGAACGGTGTCATCCTCGCCCTTCCGCACCTCGGCGGTTGGGAATGGGCGGGGCGCTGGATGGCCGACAAGGGCCACCGCATGACGGTCATCGTCGAGCCACTCGAGCCGCCCGAGTTGTTCGAGTGGTTCACTGACCTTCGCAGCAGTCTCGGGATGAACGTGGTCCCGCTCGGTCCCGATGCCGCGGGTGCGGTGCTGTCGGCGCTGCGCCGAAACGAGATCGTGTGCCTGCTGTGTGACCGTGACATCCAGGGGGGCGGGGTGGAGGTCTCCTTCTTCGGCGAGAACACGACACTGCCGGCGGGGCCCGCCATGCTCGGCATGAGGGCCAACGCGGTGGTCCTGCCGACCGCGGTGTATTTCACCTCGAAGGTGGACGGTCACCATGCGGTCATCAAGCCACCGCTGCCGATGGACCGCACGGGTGGTCTGCGAGAGTCGGTGTCCCGCATCACCCAGCTGTTGGCGAACGACCTGGAGGACCTGATCAGGCGGGCCCCCGAGCAGTGGCACCTGTTCCAGCCGAACTGGCCGAGCGATCCCGGTTACGGCACCTGAAGCCGTCAGCCCCTGAGGAACCGTTCCATCGTCGCGATTGTCTCGGGAGACACCGAGTACCAGACCCAGTTTCCGTCGCGGCGCGCCTCGACGAGCCCGGCCTCCCGAAGAACCTTCAAGTGGTGGCTCACCGTCGGCTGACTGCGATCGAGAGGCTCGGTCAGGTCGCACGAACAGATGCCTCCCGGGCCTGAACGGCGCACCAGGTCGAAGAGTCTCAGACGAGTCGCGTCGGCGAGACACGCGAATGCGGGTGCGAGCCGTGAGGCGGTGGCGGCCGTGATGGGTCGGCTGTTCATCCGCAGCCGGGTGGTGGGACTCATCCGGCAAGAATACATCGACGAGTGTCTATATTGGCTACATTGACGTTTGTCAATGTGAAGGAGTCTCTGATGTCAAGAATCCAGCTGGCGCTCAATGTGGGGAACCTGGACGAGGCCATCGCCCATTACTCGAAGATGTTCGGAGTCGGACCGGCCAAGGTGAGGCCCGGGTACGCCAATTTCGCAGTGGCCAACCCGCCGCTCAAACTGGTGCTCATCGAGGGCCACGGCGAGGCCGGCACGCTGAACCACCTCGGTGTCGAGGTCGAGTCGACCGACGAGGTGGCGGCAAAGATCGACGAGGCCCGACAATTCGGTTTCGACATCACCGTGCAGGAGAGCACCACGTGCTGCTTCGCCGTGCAAGACAAGGTGTGGATAAACGACGGCGAGATCCCGTGGGAGTGGTACACCGTTCTCGAGGACGCCCCGCAGGACACCTCGCTCGTGAAGCTCGGCGGCAGGCCCCTCATCACCATCGAGGGCTCCGGCAACGTCTGCGGACCCGACGGATGCTGCTGAAGCGCCACCTCGCCGAGTTCCTCGGAACCGCACTGCTGGTGATGGCGGTCGTCGGTTCGGGCATCATGGCAACCAATCTCTCCGACGACGTCGGGATCCAGCTGCTCGCCAATGCAGTGGCAACAGGTGGTGCCCTGTTCGGCCTCATCACCATTTTCGGTCCTGTGTCGGGGGCCTCGTTCAACCCCGTGGTGTCGGTCATCGGTCATCTCCTAGACGGTGGCGGCACGGTCAAGCGTCTCGTTGTCGACATTGCCGCCCAGTTCGCCGGTGCCGTCGTCGGGTGCTGGGTGGCGAACGCCATGTTCTCGCGGCCCTGGCTGGAGACCTCCACGAAGGTGCGCACGGGCGGTCCGCAGTGGTTCTCCGAGGCGGTCGCCGTCGTCGGCCTGGTGTTGATCATCCGCGGCGGCATCAAGGCGAAGGCGAACGTCGCCGCCATGGTGGCCGGGTGGATCGTGGGTGCCTACTGGTTCACGTCATCGACCAGCATCGCAAACCCCGCGGTCGCGTTCGGACGGATGTTCTCCGATTCGTTCGCCGGCATTTCACCCGGTTCCACCCCGATGTTCATCGTGATGCAGGTCGTCGGCGGCATCGTTGCTGTCGTGTTCTCCCGCATCCTCTTCGATGACGGTGACTGATGCCCGGCATCCTGTTCCTCTGCATCCACAACGCCGGTCGTTCGCAGATGGCCGCCGGTTTCGCCCGCGAGATCGGTGCCGGCCGTGTCGACGTCTATTCGGGTGGATCCGAGCCTGCGGACTCCGTGAACCCCGTGGCGGTCGGCGCCATGGCCGAGGTGGGGATCGACATCGCCGGCTTCACGCCTCAACGGTTCACCGACGAACTCCTTGACATGGTGGACGTGGTCGTCACCATGGGCTGTGGGGACACCTGTCCCTTCATCCCGGGCAAGCGTTACGTCGACTGGCCGCTCGACGACCCGAAGGGCAGGCCGATCGAGGACGTGCGGCGCATCCGTGACGAGATCAAGTCACGCGTCGAGGACCTCGTCTCTCAGCTGTAGGCGGCGAACAGCTCGCCGATGGCCTTTGCCTGGCCACCCGACGTCGAGGACATCACGGCGATCGGGTGCACACCCGAAGCGGCCCACTCGGCCATCCGGTCGCGTGCGAACGATGCGGAACCGCTGATGGTGCAGTCATCCAGCCACTTGTCGCTCATGAGCGACGTCACCTTGTCGCGTTCGCCGGCGTTGATGGCGTTCTCGATCGCATCCATCTCCTCCACGTACCCGGCGGCGCGCCAGTAGTTGCGGTAGTTCGGCAGCGACACGTACCCGGTGAGTGTCTTGCGGTTGACTGCCCGGGCCGCATCGCGATCGTCGTCGATGACCGTGGGGATCATGTTCGACAGGAAGAAACCCTCCTTGCGCGCTGCAGGCACTTCCGACAGTTGCGGCGCGACGTGGCTGAGCGACGCATTTGCCCAGATCGCACCCTCGGAGATCTCGGTGGCCAGTTCGAGCATCTTGTTGCGCAGCGTCGCGAGGTAGATCGGGGGGAGGGCACCCCCGAACTTCTCGTTCGCCCGCATGGCCTCGACATAGTTGCGGATGTCCGTCAGTGGCTTGCCCGTCTCGACGCCCAGGCGCGACGTCACCGGACCGTGGCTGACCCCGATGCCGAACCTGAAGCGACCGCCGGACATCTCGTTGATGTGGGAGCACGTGTTGGCCGCCTCCACCGGGTGGCTGTAGTAGATCGGCTGGATGGACGTCCAGTATTTGATGGAGTGAGTGACGTGCGCCAGCGAGACGCACAGGCCCATCGTTCCGCCGAGACTGGGGCACGCGATGCCCGAGAACCCGCGGTTCTCCGCCTCCACCGCGATGTCGAGCATCGCCTGTCGTTTCGTGGCGGTCGCAACGATGGAGAGTGCGGGGCGGAAGTTCTTATCAATCGACATGCGAGTACCGTAGTCGGCATGTTGCGAATCGGAATGGTGTGCCCGTACAGCCTCACCATCCCCGGTGGAGTCCAGCAGCAGGTGCTCGATCTTGCCCGTGTCTTGAGGGCAAAGGGCCACGAGGTGCGGGTGCTCGGACCGTGTGACGGGCCGCCGCCGGAGTCGTTCGTGACACCGGTCGGGAACAGTCTCCCCACCGCGGTCAACGGCTCGATCGCGCCGCTGGCACCGGACGTGCCCGCCGCACTGCGCACCATCCGGGCGCTGAACGACGAGGCCTTCGACGTGCTCCATGTCCACGAGCCGCTCGTGCCGGGACCGTCGCTGTCCGCAGTGCTCATGAAGATGGCGCCCATCGTGGCGACGTTCCACTCGGCGGGTGAGTCCGCCGCCTACAGGGTGTTCGCCCGCCAGCTGACGCGGATCGCATCACGCATCGACATCAGGGTCGCGGTGTCCAAGGACGCCGTCGAGCTCGCCCAGCGATACATCGAGGGTGACTACGAAGTGCTCTTCAACGGAATCAACGTGGAGTCGTACGGCGGGCCGGAACTCCCGCGCGAGAACGCGATCTTCTACATCGGACGGCACGAACCGAGAAAAGGTCTCGGCGTTCTTCTCGAGGCAATGGAACTTCTGCCGAAGGACGTCCGTCTGTGGGTTGCATCCGACGGGCCGGAGACCGCGGAACTGAAGTCACGTTTCGGCGGGGACGACCGCATCGAGTGGCTGGGGCGGATCACCGACGAGGAGAAGATCCGTCGGCTGAAGACGGCACGCGCGTTCTGTGCCCCGTCGTTGCGGGGTGAGTCGTTCGGGATCGTCCTGCTGGAGGCGATGGCGGCATCGACACCGGTCGTCGCGAGCCGCATCGACGGCTACACGAACGTGGCCACTCATGATGTCGACTCGCTCCTCGTGGAACCGCAGGACTCACGGGCCCTGGCCGATGCGCTTGCACGGGTGATGGTCGACCCGCGTCTGTCGTCCCGTCTCACTACCGCCGGTCTCGAGCGGGCGAGGAACTACTCGATGGACGCGCTCGCCGACCACTACGTCGACATCTACAGACGGCTGCTGCTGCTCGAGGAAGCCGACGTGACCGTCATCGAGGTGCCTCGTATGCTGAGGCGATTCGAGGACCGGTTCCTGCGAAGGTCCCGGCTCGGCCGCAACCGCGGCTCGAACACCAAGAAGGAACAGCAATGATCCCAGCTCTCATAGTTCTCGCAGTCATCGTCGTCATCGGCGTGCTCCTGTACAACTCGTTGATCCAGCGCCGCAACCGGGTGGACAACGCCTGGTCCCAGATCGACGTCCAGCTGAAGCGCCGTCTCGACCTCATCCCGAACCTTGTCGAGACAGTCAAGGGATACGCCGCCCACGAGCAGTCCACCTTC
>JBEDDY010000254.1:0-7589 GCA_041176025.1 Actinomycetota bacterium
GCGCTGGACGTTCAGTTCACGCAGGACATTCCTGACTCATGCATCGCGACGACCAATCGGTCGCGCACGGCGGTCCTGGACGCTCTCCTCCAGAGCTGATCGATGCCCGGTCGGGGCGGCACACACAGGACGATTGAGCGCCACATCAGTAGTGTTCCCCGTGTGGGTCGAACACCGGGGGACATCGAGCGGGAACTCGCCGACCTTGCATCCGTCGACCGGCAATTCGGCGACCGTGCCATTTCGGATGCCCAAAGACTGAGTCCATCGCCGGATGGGCCGTACGAATTCCCCGCCACCGATCCGTTCGATGCCGACTTCCCGTTGTTCGCGGTCCCCGCAGCACCGGAGCGGATGAGGCAGCGCGTCAAGCGAGCCCTCCGCGTGAAGGGGGCATCCGTGCGCAAGGTCGCCGGCATGACCGCATTCGTGCCCGCAAGCTGCATTCTCTCCGCGGACATCGAGAGACTGCTGGGAGAGTCGCCGCAATGTGCCGGGGCGGACCTTGTGTACGGGGATTCCGTTCACTACCTGTTGAACAAAGCCGGCGATGCGACGTTCCAGTTGCGCCCGGGATGGTCGCCCGAACGGTTGCGTGCGCACTGCTACCTCGGGCACGTGGTTCTCGCGTCCGACCAACTCGTTGAGGCTGCGGGCGGAGCCCGGTTCCTGAAGAGACTCGAGCCTCACGACCGTGCGCTCAGGCTGGCTGAACATGCGACGCGGGTGGAGAGGATTGCAGGACTCGTGTACGCATCGGTGGGTGGGGCCGCGCATCCGGCGGCTGAACCCGAGGCAGTCCGCGGGCATTGCCTTCGCACTGGAATTCGTGCCGAGTGCACGATGGGGTCGCAAGCGGACGTCGTGGAGGTGTGTCGCGTCGTCGAGGGGTCGCCGAGTGTTGCAGTGATCATCCCGACGCGGGGAACGACCTCCATTGTGCGGGGCAAGCAACGTGTTCTCGTGGTGGAGGCAATCCGCTCGCTCGTTCTCCATCCCTCGCAGGCTCGACTCGAGTTCTTCGTGGTTGCAGACTCAGAGACACCTCCTGAGGTGCTCGACGAACTCCGAACTATGGAGGGAATCGCGCTGACGGTCATCCCGTACGACAAACCATTCAACTTTGCCGAGAAGATCAACATCGGCTCACTCCACACCGATGCCGACTACCTCTTGTTGATGAATGACGACACCGAGGTCCTGGATGCGGGGACGGTCGACAGGATGCTCGCGTACTTCGGGGATGACTCTGTGGGGCAGGTCGGGCCGATGCTCCTGTTCGAGGACGGGTCGGTGCAGAGCGCCGGCCATCTCCTGAACCCTGCACCGTTCGACCTCTATCGCGGCTATCCGCCGAACCTGCGGGGTGGAGACGACATCCTGCATGTGGCTCGTGAGGTCTCGAGTGTGATCGCGGCGTTCTCGCTGGTGAGAGCCGATCTGTTCCGGGATGTGGGGGGTCTGTCCACTGTCTTCCCACGCGACTACAACGACGTCGATTTCGCTCTCAAGCTGGGTGCAATCGACAAGAAGACGATCTTCACGCCATACGTGAGATGCCTGCACTTCGAGTCGAAGACAAGGGTTGCGGTCCCGGAAAGCGACGCCGTCAACCTGTTGGGACGACGTTGGCGCCATGTCATCGAAAATGACCCGTACGGCAACCCCTGGTTGCAGCGACATGAGTTCGTGTGGAAGGCCGCCGTGCCCACTTCCACCGCGCTCAATGATGCGTTCGGATGTGATGCAGAGTGGGACGGCAGGGAATGGGGCGTGCTGAACGAACGTGACGACCGGAATCTCCATCGAACGATGTACTTCCCGAAATGGGTCAGGTTCCCCGGATGATCGTCGACATCCAGTTCAACCAGGGCGCCGCGGACTGGCCGCGCATGCGCGAGCTCGTCATCGCCGCCGAGGAAGCGGGGTTCGGCACGCTCTGGAACCTCGATCACTACAGCGGCAGGATGTTCGGCGCCGATTCGATGAACGAGTGCTTCTCGTCTCTCTCCGCGTGGGCGGCGGTCACCTCCACCATCAAGGTGGGAACCCTCGTCACGAACGTCATGAACAGGTCAGCCGGTCTTCTTGCCGTCAGTGCCGCAACCGTCCAGAACATCTCCGGTGGCAGGTTCACCCTCGGGCTCGGCGCCGGTGCCGCCCCGGGCAGCCCGTGGGGCGCCGAGCAGGACGCCCTCGGCATTCCGATGCTGCCGAGGATGGCGGACCGTCATGCACGTCTTGCCGCGGTGGTTGACGAGATGAGGTCGATCCTCTCGCCATCGCGCGACACAAGATTCGACGGTTTCCCCGTGGCCGGGACGCCCATCCCCACGATCGTCGGGGTGAACAGTGCGTCACTTGCCGAATACGCGGGCCGGCACTGTGATGGCGTGAATGTCGGTTTCCACCACGAGAAGCGGGCGGAGTTCGTCCGTGTCGCGCGAGAGGCGGCGGGGGACAGGCCGTTCGATGCCTCGGTGTGGGACTTCTTCGTGCCGGAGATGTGCGACCCGACCCACCCGGCGAATGCCGCGCACAGGGCGAACGGTTGCGACCACACGATCCTGCTGGTGAAGGGTGCGCCGGATCCGTCGGTCATCGCCGGGTGCGGGCGGTACCTGCGCTAGTCAGACGACGCGGCCGAAGAGCGGCACGTTGTTCGCCCTGCGCCAGCCGACAGCCTTTGCCATCACGTAGAACATCAACGGGATCGTGAAGTAGTTGACGTACATGATGATGTGGTCGTCCTTCATCCAGCCGTAGAGCGTCCACGAAGCGGCCGCGATGACGGTCATCACCCAGCTCACGATGGAGATCCCGTGCAGGTTGGGTGCCGACCGCACGTGCAGGACGTTCGGGATCATGCCGCTGCCGCTGACGAAGATTGCGATCCAACCGAGAACGGCATTCGTGGCCGACAGGCCGGTGGCGAGCAGGGCGAGTTCGGCGACCGCGAAACCTGCGACCATCCGCCCCGGGAGGCGGCCATGCCGCAGGAGAACGGCGCAGATGATGACCTGCGCGGTCACGAAGGAGGCATTGCTGATCCACATGGTGCTGAGGCGCTCGAGAGTGCCGTAGGCGAACCACAGCGCGGCACCCGACATGGCATGCAGTGTCCCGAACGAACTGATTCCGTGGGTGGTGTCGTGCCTGACGGTGCGCCACACCTGCGGCCACACGAACGCCAGGCTGATGGCGATGCACCAGTAGCCGAGAAGCTCAGTCCCGGTCACTTGCCGATGACCAAGTTGACCGTGCGCCCCGGAACCACGATCGTCTTCACCGGCTGCTTGCCGTCGAGGGCGGCAATCACCTTCTCGTCGGCCATTGCCATGGCGAGGTGTGTTGCCTCGTCCGCATCGGGCGCGACCGAGATGCGGGCCCGGACCTTGCCGTTGACCTGCACCGGCACCTCCACCGCGTCCTCCACGAGGAGCGCGGGGTCGGCGACCGGGAAGGGCGCGTACGTGACGGTCGATTCGTTGCCGAGGCGGCGCCACAGTTCCTCGCCGATGTGCGGGCAGAGCGGCGACACCATGCGAGCCATCGCAGTGACCACCTCGCGCGGGCTGGTGCCGGTCGAGTTCACGTGCTGCGTGAGCGCGTTGTTCAGCTCGATCAACTTCGAGATCGCCGTGTTGAAGCGCAGGCCGTCCATGTCGGCGTCGACGCCGACGACGGTGCGGTGCAGGGCACGACGCAACTCGGGCGGGGCCTCGTCATCGACGACGATCGATGCGCCTGAGTCCTCGTCCACCGCGTTGCGCCACAGGCGCTGTGCGAAGCGCTGCATGCCGACGACGTCACGGGTGTTCCACGGACGGCTGGCGTCGAGCGGCCCCATCGACATCTCGTACAGACGGAAGGTGTCGGCGCCGAACTCTTCGTACATCTCGTCCGGCGTGACGATGTTCTTAAGGCTCTTGCCCATCTTGCCGTACTCGCGCGTGACGGACTCGCCGTTCCACGTGTACGCACCGTCCTTCTCGACGACCTCGGATGCCGGCACCGTCTGGCCGCGGGCGTCACGGAACGCGTATGCCTGGATGTAGCCCTGGTTGAACAGCCGGTGGAACGGCTCCTCGCTGCTGACGTGGCCCAGGTCGAACAGCACCTTGTGCCAGAAACGGGAGTACAGCAGGTGCAGCACCGCATGTTCGACGCCACCGACGTAGAGATCGACGCCCCCGGTGTGACCTGCACCGCGCGGGCCCATCCAGTACCTCTCCACGTCCTTGTCGACCATGGCGGAATCGTTGGTGGGGTCGAGATAGCGCATCTCGTACCAGCACGAGCCGGCCCACTGCGGCATCACGTTCACCTCGCGCCGGTACTCGCGCGGGCCGTCTCCCAGGTCGAGCGTGACACGGGTCCATTCCTTCACACGGGCGAGAGGAGGGACCGGGTCGCTGACGGAGTCGTCGGGGTCGAGTGCCGTCGGCTTGAAGTCCGCGAGCTCCGGCAGGAGCACGGGGAGTGAGGACTCGGGAACTGCATGTGCGCGGCCCTCGTCGTCGTAGACGACCGGGAAGGGCTCGCCCCAGTAGCGCTGGCGCGAGAACAGCCAGTCACGGAGACGGTAGGTGGTGGTCGGTTCGCCGAGACCCTTCGCCGCGAGCCATTCGTTCATCCGGCTCTTCGCTTCTGCGACGGAGGTGATGCCGTCGAGCGACACGGACTCGTTTGACGAGTTGATGACGACACCGTCACCGACGAAGGCCTCGGGCCAGGTGGAGCAGTCTGTCGTCGCGGTGATGCCCCGTTCGTCGAACCATGACGCCGGCGGCATCTGAGTGGCGACGATCGGCAGACCGTAGGTTCGTGCGAACTCGAAGTCGCGTGTGTCGCCACTCGGCACGGCCATGATCGCACCCGTGCCGTACCCCATGAGGACGTAGTCGGCAATCCACACCGGCACCTGTGCGCCGTTGACGGGGTTCGTGGCGTATGAACCGGTGAACACGCCGGTCTTCGCCTTCGAGTCATCCTGACGGTCGGCATCGGCCTTCGCCGCTGCCTCGGCAACGTATGCATCGACAACGCCGCGCTGCGCCTCGGTCGTCAGCGCGCAGACCAGGGGGTGCTCCGGCGAGAGAACCATGAAAGTCGCGCCGAACAGCGTGTCGGGTCGCGTGGTGAACACCACGAGGTCGCCGGCGGGGGAGGAGAACGTGACGCGGGCACCCTCGCTGCGACCGATCCAGTTGCGCTGCATCAGCTTGATGGGCTCGGGCCAGTCGAGCCGGTCGAGGTCGTCGATGAGCCGGTCGCCGTAGGCCGTGATCCGCATCATCCACTGCCTCATGTTGCGCTTGAACACGGGGTAGTTGCCGATGTCGCTGCGGCCCTCGGCGGTCACTTCCTCGTTCGCGAGGATCGTGCCGAGGCCGGGGCACCAGTTCACGGGTGCATCGGTGAGGTACACGAGGCGGTGGTTGTCGAGAACGTCGCGCTTCTCGCCGGCCGACAGTGACGACCACGACCGGCCGTCGCCGACCTGGCGCGCGCCGGACTCGAACTCGGCAATCAACTCCTCGATGTGTCGAGCCTTTCCTGCCGTGGTGTCGTACCAGCTGTTGAAGATCTGCAGGAAGATCCACTGAGTCCAGCGGTAGTAGGACTCGTCCGTGGTGCTGATGCTGCGGCGCGGGTCATGTCCCAGGCCCAGGCGGCGCAACTGGCGGCGCATGTTCGCGATGTTCGATTCGGTGTTCACCCGCGGGTGGATGCCGGTGGTGATCGCGTGCTGTTCGGCGGGCAGGCCGAAACTGTCGTACCCGAGCGTGTGCAGCACGTTGAAGCCCTTCATGCGCTTGTAGCGCGCGAACACGTCCGTGGCGATGTAGCCGAGCGGGTGACCGACGTGGAGCCCCGCACCGGACGGGTACGGGAACATGTCCATGATGAACAACTTCTCGCGTCCGGCGACCTTCGCCGGGTCGCCGAGCGGACCGGCGGGGTTCGGTGCGTCGAACGTGCCGTTCTGCTCCCACCAGTCCTGCCAGCGCGACTCGATGTCGGCGGCGAGACGAGCCGAATACCGAAACGGCGGCGGTCCGGGGGAATTCGGGGAGGTCGCGGGGTTTTCGCTCATGACCGTGCCATCCTATTTCCGTGTCGAAGCAACGCCCCCGTTCCCGCGGTCGCCAGCCGAAGGGCGGCTCGTCACACGGCTACCCGCGCACTGCCCGGCTGTCCGAGGTGCTCCGCGAGGTCATCGCCGACGAGCTCACGCGCATCGATGACGAGCGACTCGACCTCGTCACCATCACCTCGGTGGACGTCGACCCGGAGATGAACCGCGCCATCGTCTATTTCGACTCGATGCGCGGCGAGGAGGGTGATGTGGGCATCCAGGAGGTGCTCGGCGAGCACAGGCCCCGCCTGCAGGCATCGATCAACCGCCAGATGCACGCCCGCAAGACGCCGATCCTGTCGTTCAGGCCCGACGAGGTGATCCGTGCGGCGGAACGCATCGAGGAGCTCCTGCGCAAGAAGCCGGACACCAGTCCGCTCCCGACCAGCGACGAATCCGCCGACGACACCGAATAGCCGTGGCCCGACGTCGCATCCCCGAGACGCACGGACTCGTGTTGCTCGACAAGCCGGCGGGGTGGACCAGCCATGATGTCGTCGCCAAGCTGCGCAAGATCCTCGGTGAACGCCAGATCGGTCATGCGGGCACGCTCGACCCCGATGCCACCGGACTCCTGGTGATCGGCGTCGGCAACGGGACGCGCCTGATGCGTTTCCTCGGGGACATGGACAAGACGTACGTCTGCGAGATCGTCTTCGGGTCGACCACGGACACGCTGGACGACTCGGGCGTGGTCACGGGAACGTTCGACATGGGTCCGGTCGATGCCGAGCGCGCGCGCACCGTGATCGCGGACCGTTTCGTCGGCGACATCATGCAGGTACCGCCGATGGTGTCGGCCCTGAAGGTGGACGGCAAGAGGCTCCACCAGTTGGCCCGTGAGGGGATTGAGGTCGAGAGGCAGCCTCGACCCATCACGGTCCATTCGTTCTCCGTGGAGCCAACTGTTGACCCGAACGTGTTGTCGGCACGCATCCACTGCGGGTCGGGCACCTACGTGCGTTCGCTCGGGGCTGATCTCGGCGAGGCGCTCGGTGGCGGTGCGCACATCCGCGCCCTGCGTCGGCTCACGACGGGCCCGTTCGACATCTCTGACGCGAGCACCATCGAGTCCCCCGTGCTTCTCCCGGTCGAACGGATCGTCGCCCATCTGAACGCGCACACGCTGGATGCCAAGGGGATCGACGACACGCTCTACGGCCGTGTTCGCGACGCATTCGAGGACGCGGACCCGTGGGCGGTGTTCGATGAGTCCGGGAGTCTCGTGGCCGTGTTCGAACGGTTCCGCGACACCCTCGCCAAACCCACAGTCGTCTTCGGCGGCAGGTGACGATGCACCGGGACGGTTCGCAGCGCACCCCGCAACCCGACTGCGTGGAACCGGTCGGTTTCGCCGTGATGAAGCAGGAGTGGCGCGAGCTCGCCTACATCCACTTCGATTACGACCCGGCTGTCGTGCAGTCACTGTTGCCGCCCGGTCTGGAAG
>JBEDDY010000255.1:0-5044 GCA_041176025.1 Actinomycetota bacterium
CAGCAGGCCGGCGTCCAGCAGGTGCTTCATGACAACGGGGACACCACCGATGCGGTGCATGTCGCTCATGTGGTACTTGCCGCCCGGCTTCGTGTCCGCGATGTGCGGCACCTTGTCGGCGATGCGGTTGAAGTCGTCGAGCGACAGCTCCACACCCGCCTCGTAGGCGATGGCGAGGAGGTGGAGAACGGCATTCGTGGAACCACCGAGTGCGTTCACCACGGCGATCGCGTTCTCGAACGCCTTCTTCGTCATGATGTCGCGTGCGGTGATGCCGAGACGCAGCATGTTGACCACGGCCTCGCCGGCACGCTCCGCGTCACCCTCGCGCGACCTGTCGATCGCCGGCGCCGATGCGGAGCCGGGCAGGCTCATGCCGAGTGCCTCAGCGATCGACGACATGGTGTTCGCGGTGAACATGCCGCCGCACGCGCCCTCGCCGGGGCATGCCGCACGCTCGATGTCGGTGAGTTCGTTCTCAGTGATGGTGCCGGCGGCACACGCACCGACAGCCTCGAACACGGTGGTGATGTCGATGTTGTTGCCCTTGTGGACGCCGGGCATGGTGGAACCGTTGTAGACGAAGACGCTCGCGAGGTTCAGGCGTGCCGCCGCCATCAACATGCCCGGGATCGACTTGTCGCACCCGGCAAGACCGACGAAACCGTCGAAACGCTCGCCGTGCACGACGGTCTCGACGGAGTCGGTGATGACCTCGCGGGACACGAGCGAGGCGCGCATGCCCTCGTGACCCATGCTGATGCCGTCGGACACCGTGATGGTCCCGAACTCGAGCGCGACTCCGCCGGCCGCCTGCACGCCCTTCTTGGCGCTCTCGGCCAGGCGGCGCAGCGACATGTTGCACGGCGTGACCTCGTTCCAGCTGGATGCGATGCCGATCTGGGGCTTGACCCAGTCCTCGTCACCCAGACCGACGGCGCGCAGCATCGCGCGGGCCGCCGCCTTCTGGATGCCGTCGGTGACGTCGCGGCTGCGGGGCTTGATGTCGATGGGAGTGCCGTCTGGGGTCTGAGCCATCCCGCAAGGTTATTGGGCGGCGACGGTTTCCCTGTCGGCTGCGGGCGCCGCAGGGGCGGACCCGTTCTTGCGGAGGTAGAGCCACGACACGGGCACGAGGTACGCGAAGTAGGCGATGAGCCTGATGTTCTCGGCTTCCTTGTGCCAGCCGAAGAACCCCTTCATGAAGTCGTAGAAGGTGCCCTCTGCCCAGATGCCGCTCGAGAGCGACCATGCGGGCGAGACGAGCCAGCCCGACTCGAAGCCGAGCAACTCGCGGTATTCGTGGAAGAACTTGCCGAACAGACCGGCAGCGAAGAGGATCAGCAACGCTCCGGTGACGTTGAAGAACGTGCGCAGGTTCAGCTTGTTGCCGCCCGCGTACACCAGGCGGCCGAGCACCGCAGCAACGGCAAGACCGGCGAGGCCACCGATGACGACGGACGTTCCGGACGACGACGACGTCTCGGCCGACAGCAGGAACAACACGGTCTCGAGACCCTCGCGCAGCACCGCGACGAACGCGATGGTGGCAAGTGCACGCGTGGTGGTGGCGGCATCGACGGCCGCACGGAACCCCGCACCCATGGTGCGTGCATGTTGGCGCATCCAGAAGATCATCCACGTGAGGACGCTTGCCGCGACGATCGCGATGGTTCCCTCGATGAACTGTTCTGCCTTGCCCTCGAACTCGCCCACGAACCAGTGGAACAGCAGACCCGCAACGACACAGAAGCCAACGGCGACGCCGGAGCCTTTCCAGACGTGCACCACCTCGGAGCGGCGTTCGCTCTTGACGAGGTACGACACGAGAATCGCGAGAACGAGTGCGATCTCGAGACCTTCGCGCAGTGTGATGAGAAATGCTGCTCCCATGGGACATCCAATCAATCGAGGGTTGTTAGGTATGCCTAATGTTAGGCAACCCAAACATCACATTGCAACCCCGAACGGGAAAATTTCTAACGCCGGTCCGGTGGGGCCCCGAAACCGAACAGATGGCTGGCCACCTTGCGCATCTGGATCTCCTCGGACCCCTCCGTGATGCGGTAGCGGCGGTGGTGCCTGTAGATGTGCTCGAAGGGCATGTGCCGGCTGTAGCCGACTCCCCCGCACGTCTGCATGGCGCGGTCGGCTGCCTCGCAGGCCAGGCGGTTCGCGCGGTAGTTGCACATGGCCACGAGGTGCGTGACCTCCATGTGGTGCTTGTGGTCGAGCATCCACGCCGTGTAGCGGATCATCTGGCGCAGCATCGCTGCCTCGGTGTGCAGTTCGACCAGGGGGAACTGGATGCCCTGGTTGACGCTCAGCTTCTTGCCCCATGTGATGCGCTCGTTCGAGTACCGCACCGCCTCGTTGATGCAGTACTGCGCGGCACCGAGCGAGGACGCGGCCTGGCGGATGCGGTTCTCGTGCACGAAGTGCTGCGCGAGTGCGAGGCCCTGCTCCGCGGGACCGAAGACCGCATCCGGGCCGACGCGCACGTCGGTCAAGCTGACCTCGGCGTGGTCGGTCGGCATATTGAACGTCCACCAGAAGAACTCCACCTTGAAGCCCGGCGCATCGGTCGGCACGAGGAATGCGGTGATGCCCTTCGGGTCACCGGGGTTGCCGCTGGTGCGGGCGAAGATGATGTCGTGGGTGGCGTGGTGGAGGCCGCTGTTCCAGCGCTTCATGCCGTTCAGCACCCATTCGTCGCCGTCCCTGTAGGCGGTCGTCTCCAGGTACGTGGCGTCACTGCCGTGGTTCGGCTCGGTCAGACCGAATGCCAGACGCTTCGTTCCTTCGAGGAAGCCGGGCATCCATTCCTTCTTCTGTTCCTCCGTGCCGAAGTCGCGCATCATGAGGACGGTCGGGAAGTTGCCGACGATCGATGACTCGTTCTGCAGGTCGTTGTGGAGTCCAAGTCCCTTCGTGGCGAGGTGCTCACGGATGACGGCCATCTTCAGGTTGCTCGCCTCCTGGCCGCCGAACTCCCTCGGCAGGGCGAGGCGCAACCAACCGGCCGCATCGGCACGACGTCGCATCTCGCGCAGCAAGGCCTCCCAGTCGGCGGTGGGGACACCGTCGTGCTCGAAGTCAGTGCGCGACCACTCGCGGCGATGATCGAAGAACCGTTCGTTGTCGTCGGCCGCCTGCAGCGGCTTGATCTCGGACTCGATGAATGCATCGAGCCGGTCGAGGGTGTCCTGGATGTCTGCGGGTACGGCGAAGTCCATGACTGGACAGTACGCCCGTCCCTTCGGTGCGCCGCTACCGAGTGCTCAGGATCCGCGGCGGGACTGCATGATGGCGGACACGACCTTGCCGTCCGCCTTGCCCTTGCTGGCCTTCATGACACGGCCGACGATCGCACCGGCGGCCTTCTCCTCGCCGGCGCAGTACTTCGCCCACGCATCAGGGTCGGCGGCGATTGCCTCGTCCACCATCGCCTCGACCGCGGAGTTGTCCATCGCCTCGAACCCCTTGGCGGCCGCGATGGCGACTGCGTCACCGCCGCCGTTGGCGACGATCTCGGCGAGCACGGTCTTTGCCTGCGTGGCACTGAGCTTGCCGTCGCGCTCGAGCACGGTGAGTGCCGCGACGTCGGCGGGCGGAACGGATGGGTTCTCCCCCGCCTCGGCGAACGCCTGCGTGACGTAGATGAGCGCACGCACGGGGTCACCGCCCGCATCGGCAATCGCCTTGACGTAGTCGTGCTGTCCGCGCTCGACGGCGACGATGACCGCCTCGCTCTGCGGGTCGTACCCGGTGAGCGCCTGCAGCATCGCGCGGCGCTCGGCAGGCAACGGTGGCAGTTCTGCGCGCACGCGGTCGATCCACTCCTGGCCGGGGTCGAGCGGGACGAGGTCGGGCTCCGGGAAGTACCGGTAGTCGTCGGCGTCCTCCTTCGCGCGCAGCGTGTGCGTGCGGCCCTCGGCGTCGTCCCAGTGGCGCGTCTCCTGGCGGATGGTGCCGCCGGACTCGATGACGTCGATCTGGCGACGTGCCTCATAGTCGATTGCGCGGCCGAGCGCACGGATCGAGTTCACGTTCTTGATCTCGCAGCGCGTGCCGAACGGGGTACCCGGCTTGTGCACCGACACGTTCGCGTCGACGCGCATGGAGCCTTCCTCCATCTTCGCGTCGGATGCACCGATGGCGGCGACGATGGCACGCAGTTCGGCTGCGTACTCCTTGGCCTGCTCGCTGGTGCGGATGTCGGGACGCGACACGATCTCGACCAACGGGACACCGGCACGGTTGAAGTCGATCAGTGAGTAGTCACTGCCGTGGATGCGGCCGGTGGCACCACCCACGTGCGTGCTCTTGCCGGTGTCCTCCTCGAGGTGGGCGCGCTCGACGCCGATGCGCACCCCGCTCGGCAGGTCGAGGTGACCGTCAGCGTTGATCGGAATGTCGTACTGGCTGATCTGGTACGCCTTCGGCATGTCCGGGTAGAAGTAGTTCTTGCGGTGGAAGATGCACGGCTGGATGCGGCAGTTCAGCGCCAGACCTATGCGCATTGCCAGTTCCACGGCGTGCTTGTTCAGAACCGGCAGTGCACCCGGCAACGCAAGCGTGACCGGGTCGATGTTCGTGTTCGGTTCGTCGCCGAAACGGTTCGGCGACCCGCTGAAGAGCTTCGTGCGCGTGGCAAGTTCGACGTGCACCTCGAGACCGACGATGAGTTCCCAGCCGCCCTCGAGCAGCTGGTCCTCGGTGGCCTTCACGGAACTGAGGGTGCTGTCACTCATCACTTGCCCGTCCTTGCCGACTCGAGTGCGCCGCCCACGCGGAACATGGCCTGCTCGCCGAGCGCCGGCGCGAGCACCTGGATGCCGATCGGCATGCCGTGTGCGCCGTTCCCGAACGGCACACTCATGGCCGGGTGGCCGGCGAGGTTCGTGGGGATCGTGTAGATGTCGCACAGGTACATGGACATCGGGTCATCGACCTTGTCGCCGAACCTGAAGGCGACGACGGGCGACGTCGGCGTGAGGATGGCGTCCACCTTGCCGTATGCCTTGGCGAAGTCGTCCGCGAT
>JBEDDY010000256.1:0-2988 GCA_041176025.1 Actinomycetota bacterium
TGGTGGACATCGGACGCGAGTTCGGCACGGTCACCGGTCGTCGTCGTCGCACCGGGTGGTGCGACACCGTCATGCTGAAGCACGCGGTCCGCCTGAACTCCCTGACGGAAATCGCGCTCACAAAGCTGGATGTGCTCGACACGTTCGACGAGGTCAAGGTGTGCGTCGGCTACACGATCGACGGCAGGAAGATCACCCAGTACCCCGACACTGTGGAGCGACTCGCGCAGGTGAAGGCCGAGTACGTCACGGTCCCCGGGTGGAAGTGCAGCACCGAGGGGGTCACCTCGTACGGTGACCTGCCGGAGTCGGCGCGGCAGTTGGTGGACATCATCGAGAGGGAAGCCGGCGTGCCGATCACGTACATCGGCACCGGGCCGGCCCGCGATGCGATGGTGGTGCGCACATGATCCCCCGTTACTCGTCGAGGGAAGTCGACACACTCTTCAGTGAAGAGGCGAAGATGCAACGCTGGCTGGAAGTGGAGCTGGCCGTCGCCGAGGAAATGGCGTCGGAGGGAATCGTCCCGGCTGCGGACGCCGCGACATGCCGCTCGAACGCCCCTGTCATCGACGCCGCATTCGTGCGCACGGTGGAGGAACGCGAGGCGATCACGAATCACGACGTCGCCGCGTTCGTCGACACCGTCCAGGCAGCGATCGGTGCGCCGGCAGGAACGTGGATCCACTACGGGCTCACCAGCACCGATGTCGTCGACACCGGTCTGTGCTGGGCACTGCGCGACGGTGCGTCCCTCATCATCTCGGCACAGACGGATCTGTTGCGCGTGCTCATCACGATGGCACGCGGTCACGCGAACACCCCGATGATCGGGCGCACGCACGGCGTGCACGCCGAGCCCACCACCTTCGGCGCGAAGGTCGCCTTGTGGGCACTTCAGGTTGACCGTGACCGCTCGCGGATGATGGCCGCGCGCGACGCCGTCTCTGTGTGCAAGCTGTCCGGCGCGGTCGGCACGTACTCGAACATCCCGCCCGCGGTGGAGCAGCGAGTCGCGAAGCGGTTGGGCCTCGCCCCCGTGCCCGCAACGCAGGTCGTCGCGCGCGACCGCCACGCCGAGTACCTGTGGGCGTGCGCCAGCGCGGGCACGACGCTCGAGTCCATCGCGGTCGAACTCAGGCACCTGCAGCGCACGGAAGTGGGCGAGGTGCGTGAGGGATTCTCGAAGGGCCAGAAGGGCAGCAGTGCGATGCCGCACAAGCGCAACCCGATCTCGGCAGAGACAATCAGCGGCCTGTCGCGCGTGCTTCGCGGCAACCTGCAGGTGGGTCTCCAGGACGTGCCGTTGTGGCACGAGCGCGACATCTCGCATTCCTCCGCCGAGCGCATCGTGCTGCCGGACTCGACATCGCTTGCGTTCTACATGACAAGGCGCATGACGTCGCTTCTGTCCGGTCTCGAGGTCGACACCGAGCGGATGGCCCACAATCTCGGCGCGCTCCACGGTCTCGTGTATTCGCAGTCTGTCCTGCTAGCACTGGTCGACTCAGGCATGGTGCGTGACGACGCCTACCGCATCGTCCAGTCGTGCGCAGCGGCCGCCATCGAGAACGGCACGTCGTTCCGTGGTGTTCTCGCGGCGGATGCCCGCGTCACCCTTTCCGGTGATGCACTCGACGCGGCGTTCGATTCGGCACGGGTCCTGCGGCATGCGTCGCGCGGGATCGCCGCGCTCGACGCGATCGCCGTCTGACTACTGCTCGATCCCGGCCTTCTTCAGGACGGTCGGGCTGACACCCACTTCACGCCACGCATCGAAAGTGATGTCGTTGCGGTCACTGAACTTCTTTGCCACTTTCACGAACTTCTGCTCTGCCGCTGTGACCTCGGCCTTTGACTTCATTCCGGCCAGCTCATTGCGAAGGTTCAGGCGTTCCTGGATCAGGCGCACCTTCGTGACCGGGTCTGCGGTCTTCAGTTCGGTGGTGATCACCGACAGACGCTTGGTGATCGACTCGGGAGTCCTCTTGCGCCCGCGACGGGGCTTCGTTGCCTCCACGATCTCGAGATACTCACGGATGATCCGACCCTCGACCCGGCCGTTGGCGAGTGCCTGCTTGTGGGCATTGCTCATGGAGGATTTCTTGGCTGCCATCTTCTTCGTTGTCTTCTTCGTCATGTGGGTGTGGGCTGTGTTAGTCATGTGTGGAAAAATTCTTGCGACTTTCTGGCTGAGTGAACGAGCTCTAAGTTGCGAAATGAAATGTAGTGAAAACCCTTGTGGTGGTTGATTGAGAGGCGCAAACAATGTTTGAAAAGTTCCCCAACACGCCCGCCGGTCTCGTGGAACTGGACCCGGTTCGTGCGGCACTGCGCGAGCACATCTTCACCCACTCCCTGAAGACCGGTGACTTCACCCTGAAGTCCGGCCGCAAGAGTTCGTGGTTCCTGGACACGAAGCAAACCGCATGTCGCGCCGACGGTATCGTCCTCGTTGCCGAGGCGGCCCTGACGTCCATACCTTCATCCGCGGACGCGATCGGCGGGCTCACGATGGGTGCGGACCCGGTTGCGTTCGGCATTGCGGCGGTTGCTGCCACCAAGGGGATCAACCTGCGCAGCTTCAGCGTTCGGAAGGAAGCCAAGGACCACGGCGTGACCGGCCGCATCGCCGGGGCCCTGCAGCCCGGTGACAGGGTGGTCATCACCGAGGACACCGTGACGCGCGGAACGTCGATCTTCGAGGCCGTCGAGGCGGTCCGGGAGTTCGGTGCAGAAGTCGTGTTGATCACGGTGATCGTGGATCGTGGCGGCACGTGCGCAGACATGGCAAAGGCCGCCGGCATCCCGTACGCACCGCTGCTGACCGCGCCGGACCTCGGCTACGAATTCGGAAGTTGATCGTCATGAAGAAGCAAACCATCGTCGCACTTTCGCTGTTCGTCGCGCTCACGCTCAACGCGTGCGGCGGCACTGCGGGTTCGTCCGACACCACCGTCGTCCCCGACACCACGTCGGCAGCCCCCG
>JBEDDY010000257.1:0-11352 GCA_041176025.1 Actinomycetota bacterium
CCAGTAGGTCACCGACGCCTCGTGGATGCCCTGGCTGAACTCCGTGATCGGGGCCCCCTCCTGGGGCACGAAACTGATGGTGTAGTTGCCCGGGTCGTATATCGCCGTCGGGGGGATGTCCACCTGGGCCCCCGGCCTCGGGGTGGCACCGTTCGACGTCAGTTCGTCCAACCGCGTGACGGGCAATTCGATCCCGTCGATGGTCAGGATGGCCTCGTAGCCGTCCACGAAGTCCACGAAGACCTGACTCTGGCGCAGAACCTCGTCGCCGGGCCCGGGGTTGATGTCCTCGATGGGGGTGGGCAGTTTCTGGGCCTCCCGGCCCGTGGTGCCGCTGGAAAGCCCCATGCCGATCAGGACCAATCCGACGGCGATACCCACCGAAACAATGAGATTTTGGCGATTTATGGGGCGTTTCACCCCGCCATTCTCCCTGTTTTCGGGGCTGCTCGCACCCCCATTCGGGGAACCTTGTAGGTTCTTTCGGGTCATGCGAGACCCAGCGAACATGCCCGGAACGGTCCTTGCCGGCCGATACCTCCTCGACGTGCTCCGTTCCGAGGCGACCCTTGCGAACGCCGGGGCCATGCAGTTCGACGCCACGGACCTCTCCTCGACCAACCTCGTCTCTGTCCGGATCGCCCCGCTGTCGCGCCTCGTCGACCCGCTTCTCGGGTCCACCACCTCGTCGGACGCCTTCGCAGCCTTCGAGGCCCAGTGCGAACTGGCCGAGAGCCTGAACCATCCCTGCATCGAGACCATCTACGACCACGGCGACGCCACCCTGGACGGCGAACGGTACGTGTTCACCGTGGCCGAACGCCTTGCGGGCGGGTCCCTCCGCGAGTTCCTCGACCGTGGGCGCCGTCTGACCCCCAGCCAGGCCCTGATCGTCGGCATCGACGCATGTCGGGCCCTGGACGCAGCCGCCAAGCAGGGGATCGTCCACGGGGACATCCGTCCCAGCCGACTGGTGTTCGGGCTCGACCGCCGGGTCCGGTTGGTCGGTTTCGGGGCGCCCCTGCGCCCGGTCGACAGCCTGAACCTCGACCAGGCCCGCTATTCGGCCCCGGAGCTGTCCGAGGGCAGCCAGCGAACCGGGTCCTCTGACGTCTACGGCCTGGCACTCGTCCTCGTGGAGGCGATGACGGGCGAGGTGCCGTTCACTGCCGACACGGTTGCCGCCGCGTTCGCCAACCGGGTGGACAAGCTCCTCCCGGTCAGTGCGGACTTCGGAGCGCTCGCGCAGGTTCTCGAACGGGCCGGCCGACCGACAGCGGGTGAACGGTTCACAGCGCGCGAACTCGGGCAGGCTCTCGTCGCCGCAGCCGAGAAGATGCCGCGGCCCACCCCGATCGATGTCGTCGGCACGGGACTGTTCGACGAAGAGGTCGCTGCGTCCGATCCGTCGAAGCCCACCGAGCGACCGAGCATCGAGGACATGCCGCCGATCGAGAACACGGCAAAGAACGAACCGATCCTCATCCGCACCACACCGAACATCGGTGAGGTCGACATCACCGCACCGCGCGGCACGGCGCGCCCGGTGGACATCCAGCCGACACCGTTGACGATCGGCGGCGACGAGACCGGCCCGACGGCCATCGACATCGAGCAGTTGCACAAGTTGTCGGCCGAGGATCCGACCGAGCCTGCCCCCAGACCGAAGAAGCGTCGTTGGGGCCGCCGGTTCGCGATTGCGGCCGCCGTCGCGGTTCTCGTCGGTGGCGGCGGAACAGTGGCGTACTACACGGTTCTCAACCCGAAGAACCCGGTTCCGCAGCTGACCGGTCTGTCCGAGGCCGAGGCGCGCAACCAGGTGTCGAAGTTCGGCTGGGGAATCCAGGTCAAGAAGGAGCGCAGCGACACGGTGCAGGCGGGTCAGGTCATCTCGACCGACCCCGTGCTCGGCGCGAACGTCGCGAAGCGCGACACGCTCACGCTCGTCATCAGCGAGGGTCCGACCCTGTCCGTTCTCACCGACCTCACGGGTCTCACCGGTGACGCGGCAAAGTCCAAGCTTGCCGAGCTCGGTCTGCAGGCATCGCCCGTGGAGATTCCCGATGAGGCCGTCCCCGCGGGCACGGTCATCTCCTGGTCGGTGCCCGACCAGGCCGCGCTGAAGGCCGGCGACTCCGTCGTGAAGGGAACCACCATCGCGGTGAACATCTCCACCGGTCCTGCACTGCGTGACGTCCCCGATCTCGCCAAGTTGACGCTTGCCGACGCCACGAAGAAGCTCACCGACATGGGGCTCCTGGTCGCCGAGGGCGAGAAGAAGCCGCACCCGGAGATCCCGGCCGACCAGGTCGCGTCGCAGGTTCCTGCCGCGGGAGAGAAGCTCGCGAAGGGCGGCACCGTCACGGTCAACATCTCGGAGGGCCAGAAGACGACGCTCATCCCGTCGATCTACGGCAAGGACCTGCCCACGGTGAAGGAACGCCTCGAGAAGTACGGCATGGTCATCGGCAAGGTCACGGGCAACACGAAGAGTGGCCTCCGCGAGGCGAGCATCGACGGCAAGAAGGTCAGGAACTTCGAGCGGGTCATCGTCGGTAAGACCGTCGACCTCACCTTCCCCTAATCTCGACACAGGCACTTGAACACCCGGGAGGGGCCATGGGGGAACTGCAGGGACGCGTCGCGATCATCACGGGCGCAGGACGAGGAATCGGGCGCGAGCATGCACTGCTGTTCGCGGCGGAGGGCGCAAAGGTCGTGGTCAATGACCTCGGTGGCGCAAACGACGGCACCGGGACCGACGCAACGCCGGCCCAGGAGGTCGTGAACGAGATCAAGGCCATGGGCGGCGAGGCTGTCGCGAACTACGACAACGTCGCCGACTGGGAGGGCGCACAGCGGATGATCAACATGGCCGTCGAGACGTTCGGCGACCTCGACATCCTGGTGAACAACGCCGGCATCCTGCGCGACCGGGTCCTCGTGAACATGACGGAAGCCGAATGGGACGCAGTCATCCAGGTGCACCTGAAGGGCCACTTCGCACCGTCCCGCTGGGCCGCCGCGTACTGGCGCGAGCAGCACAAGGCGGGCATCACGAAGCCCCGCAACATCGTGCACACGTCGTCCACCTCCGGGCTCTTCTCGAACCCGGGCCAATCGAACTACGGCGCCGCGAAGACGGGCATCGCCACCTTCTCGCAGATCCTCGCGAAGGAACTCGCCCGCTACAACGTGAAGAGCAACTCGATCGCGCCCGCTGCACGCACCCGACTCACCATGGCAACGCCCGGTCTCGGTGACCGCATCGCCGAACCGGAGAACAAGGCCCAGTTCGACGAATGGGATCCCGCGAACATCTCACCGCTCGTTGCGTACCTGTCATCGGCAAAGTGCGAGTTCACCGGCGAGACGTTCTTCGTGCGGGCCGGCGAAGTGACGCGCATCAAGTCGTGGGAACGCGCCGAGACCGTCGAGCAGAGCGACCGCTGGGAAGTGGCGAAACTCACAGACGCACTCAATGCAATGGCTCGTGAGGTGAACAAGTAGGGCATTACCCTCGGTAATCGCCCCATGAACCCCCGCCACAACGAAGAAGAACTCGACCGGCACGGCCGGGAGACCATCGCCGTCGAGAACGCCGGCGTGGACGAGATCTCCGTCGTCCCGTGGACGATGATGTTCCCGCGCAAGGTCGCGCGGAAGATCGGGTTGACGCGCAAGTGGGCCACTCTTCTCGTCGTCCTGGCGGGCCTCTTCACCACCAGCAGCACGATCACGGTTCTGGTCGTGTCTCTCCAGACCATCGCGAACGACCTGAACTCGTCGGTCAACACGCTGAACTGGTCGATCACGGGGCCGATGCTCGCGTTCGGCGTCGTCGGGCCCGCCTACGGCAAGATCGGCGACCTGTACGGCCACAAGAAGGTCTACGTGTTCGGGTTGTTCTTCGCGGGAGTCTTCGCCGGCGCCACCGTGTTCGCCTGGAACGCCATGAGCATGGTCGTGTTCCGCCTGCTGTCCGCCGTCGCGGGGTCGGCCACCGGACCGGCGGCGATGGCCTACGTCAACCGCCTGTTCGAACCGGAGGAGCGGGTGCGACCGATGGGGCTGTGGAGTTTCACCACCGCCGGCGCGCCCGTGCTGGGCGTCGTCCTCGGCGGGCCGCTCGTCGACTCCATCGGCTGGCGCATGATCTTCATCATCCAGACCCCGCTGCTGCTGGGGGCGTCGATCGTCGCATGGAGGCTTCTCCCGCAGACGGCGCGGATGAAGAACGTGAAGTTCGACGTGCGGGGTTCGGTCACGCTCGGTCTCGGTGCGACGTTGCTGCTGCTCGCCATCAACCGCGGGCACGCATGGGGGTGGACGTCACCCATGATCGTCGGCACCGCGGTGTGTGCCGCCGTCTCCCTGGTCCTCTTCTTCCGCATCGAGAAGGTGGCCGAGGCGCCGCTCATGCCGCTCGAGTGGCTGGGCAACCGCAACCTCATGCTCCCGATGGTCATTCAGGCCCTCACCAACTTCGCCTACATGGGGGGCTTCATCGTCGTGCCGCAGATGCTGGAGAACGGTCTCGGGATGACCGCCGCCCACATCGGTCTCCTCGTCATCGCGCGGCCGCTGTCATTCAGCATCACCGCGCCGCTCGGCAGTTTCTTCACGATGCGCGTGGGGGAGAGAGTGTCGTCGATGTTCGGGGCGTTCCTCGTCGTGATCTCAATGATCGCCCTCGGGTCGGTGCGCGGTGGCTCGAGCGACCTGCTGATCATCATCGGTCTGGCGCTCTCGGGCATCGGAACGGGGATCTCGGGGCCGGCACTCGGTGCGCTGGTGTCGAACTCCGCCCCCGAGGACCAGATCGGTGTCGCCGGCGCCATGCAGCAGTTGCTCAGTCAGATGGGGGCCGTACTCGGCTCCACGGTGATGATCTCGCTCCACGAGATCTTCTCGGGCAGCGGAGTGGTGGAGAGCTACGCGTACGCGCTTCTCTCCGGCGCCGTCACCGCAGTCGTCGCCATCGCACTGTCGGTGAGATTGACGAGCACCGACCGAAGCGTCATCGCCGCCTAGGCGGTGATCGCCTTGATCTCGGCCGCCACGACCAGCGCGCGGTCGTCCTGGGGCATCGACATCTGCAGGGCCATCACCTTCGTGATGTCGCCTTCCACCTTGATCTTGCCGCCCATGAAGGCCTGCATCGTGGACGCCGGGTCCTGCTCCACGAACAACTGACGCGCGGTCTCGTAGTCCGTGGTGACGGTGACATCGGGGTTCTCCAGGGAACCCAGGTCCATGCTGAGACCGCCGTCGGTGGTGTCAATGTGAGCCCTCACTGTGCCGTCACCGAAGGGCACACCCACGGCGACGACGTTGATGCGGATGGTGGCGGGAATGGCGGGGATGTTGGCCTCGTGGCGCTCGCGTATGCCGCGTGCGGCGAGGATCCATTCGTCGGAGAGGAAGAGGTGTGACATGAGAGGTGTTCTGTGCGTTAACAGTCTGTAAAGCACTGTGGAATCTACGCCCAAAGCGGCGAGAATCTTCCAATGCCCCGAATTCTGGTGTCCGAAGAACTCGCCGAGAGCGGCCTCGCGAAGATGCGCGCCGCCGGCCACGACGTGGACGTCCGGGTCGGGCTGTCGCCCGAGCAGCTCCGTGACGCCATCAAGGGGGCCCATGCCCTCGTCGTGCGTTCGGCCACCGACGTGGACGACGCACTCCTCGCCGCCGGCTCCGACCTGGTGGTCGTCGGACGTGCGGGGGTGGGGCTCGACAACGTCGACATCGAGGCCGCCACGCGCCGCGGGGTGATGGTGGCCAACGCACCCGAATCGAACATCGTGTCCGCCGCCGAGCACACCATGGCCATGCTGCTCGCCGTCGCGCGCAACGTGCCCCAGGCCCACGCCGCACTCGTGCAGGGCCGCTGGGAGCGCAGCAAGTGGGAGGGCGTCGAACTGTTCGACAAGGTCCTCGGCGTGGCCGGTCTCGGTCGCATCGGGAAGCTCGTCGCCCAGCGCGCCGCCGCGTTCGGCATGCGCATCATGGCGTACGACCCGTTCGTCAGCGAGGAACGCGCGAAGGCGATGAACATCGACCTGGTCGACCTCGACACCCTGATCGAGAAGTCCGATTTCCTCACCATCCACCTGCCGAAGACGAAGGAGACCGTCGGTCTCATCAACGCGGACGCCATGAAGCGCGCGAAGGACTCGCTGCGCATCATCAACGTCGCCCGCGGCGGGATCGTCGACGAGGCAGACCTCGCCGACGCGGTGAAGAACGGGGTCATCGCCGGCGCTGCACTCGACGTGTTCTCGAAGGAGCCGATGACCGACTCACCGTTGTTCGGCATCGACGGCATCGTCGTCACCCCGCACCTCGGCGCCAGCACCACGGAGGCACAGGACCGTGCGGGTGACCACATCGCCGACCAGATCAACCTGGCGCTCGCGGGGGACTTCGTCCCGTACGCGGTGAACATCTCGGCTGCCGATGCCAACGAGACCATCAAGCCGTACCTGCCGCTGGCCGAGCGCCTCGGCTCTCTCTTCGCGTCCGCTGCCGCCGCCGACATCACCGAGCTGGAGATCATCGCCACCGGCGAGATCGGTGCATACGACACCAGCCTGCTGACGCTCAGCGCAATGAAGGGCTTCTTCGGTGGCCGAGTGGGCGAGCAGGTCACGTACGTGAACGCACCCCAGATCGCCGAGAAGCTCGGGGTGAAGGTGAAGGAGACGAAGGTGGCGGGCGCCGGCAACAGTGACTACGTCAATCTCGTCACTCTCCGTGCCGGCACGCACAGCATCGCGGCCACCCTCGTCGGCCAGCGACGCCAGGCGCGCATCGTGCTGGTCGACGACCACATCACTGACGTCCCGCCGAGCGACCACATGCTGGTCGTGCGCAACGACGACCGCCCGGGCGTCATCGGTCTGGTCGGCACACTGCTCGGCAACCACAACGTGAACATCGCCGACATGGACGTGGGCCGTGCGCTCACCCCCGGCACCGCGCTGATGGTGATTGCCCCCACGGCAGAGGTCACCGAGGACGTGCAGAACGAACTGCGTGCCGCCCCCGGCATCATCGAAGTCATCGCCCTCCGCGGCTGAGGTCGCACCGGGCAGGGCCCGGCCCTGCGGTACATTCGGCGGGTGCCGTACTCACTGACACTCGCCCAGAAGCTCACCATGATGCAGAACAGGTGGACCGTGACGCGCACCGACACGGCCCCCCAGGACATCGGCTACATCGTGCAGAAGCGCATGGCGCTGAAGGAGAGCGTGACGTGCACGTCGACCGACGGTTCGGGCGTGGTGTTCCGCATCCAGGGCCGGAAGGTGATCGAGCTCGGTGGTGTCTACGACGTTCTTGACGCGGCGGATGCACCGATCGGGACGATCTCGAAGGATTTCCGGGCGTCACTCGGGCGTTCCACGTACGTGATCGAGACTGCCCACGGCCGCTGGACGCTCACTGAGTCAAGCCAGGCACAGGCGATCATCCGCCGGGTGGTGAACCTCGTGTCGGACATCCCGTGGCTGATGCGCGTCCAGTTCGCTCTTCTCGACGAATCGGGCGCTCAGGTGGGCCACGTCAACCGGGCGAACATGAAGATCACGGACACCTATGACATCCGCGTCGACGACGACCGTCTGGACATGCGGATGGCCGCCGCCATGGGCGTCGCCGTCGATGCCTTCATGAACCGCTGACGGGGTCGCCGGAACACGCCGTGTTCGGGGAATCGGCGCGGGCCGCGCTTATTGTTCTCGCATGGCAACAGAACGGCAGCAAAGACTGATTTCCGACATGCGCGGCGTGCGCTACGGCGAGGTGCTCGGCATCTACCTGCGCAACGACGAACTCGAGGGCGAGGTCTACGGCACCCAGATGATCAACGACTGCCCCCAGGAACTGTGGGACAAACTCGACGCCGACGAGATAGCCAAGGATCTCGGCGCGTTGTTCGTGAAGCTGAACGGGCCCCGTTACTGGGTGCTCGACGGTCTCGGTTCGAAGGTCGCCACCATCGAGCCGGTCATGCGCGAGTTCGGCGGCATCATGATGCGGCGCATCGCCACCATCCCGCTCGGCAAGGAGCCTGCCGGTGTGCCGTACATGGTGCGCAACGTGAACCGCGGAGCCGTGTTCTTCTGGGATGCCGGCAAGACCGTGTACGAGATCATCGACGCCGAGGGGCGCAACTTCGTGATGCAGGCCTACTGCGTGGGTGTCGACAAGACGCTCACCGAGGAGACGCTGTCGTCACTCGGGTCCCGTCTGGCGCTTCCCGACGGGTGGACGTACCGCACCCGCGTGCTGGACGAGGAACTCATCATCGACACCTCCGACCACCTCGCCACGGTGCTGCAGGACGAACTCGAGAACACCTACACGCTCCCGTACTGAGCGGGCTCAGCGCGCGGAGTTGAGCGCGTCGCGGGTGTCGCGAGCGACGCGTGCGGCACCACCGACGTGGTTGTCGGGGTCCGCGTAGAGAATCGCGCGCGACGAGTTCACGATGAGCCCCGCGCGACGTGAATCCGCTCCGTTTTTCACGACGTCAACCGGGTCGCCGCCCTGTGCCCCGACCCCGGGGACGAGCAACGGCATGTCACCCACGATCGCCCGGACCTCCGCGAGTTCGGTGGGGTAGGTGGCGCCCACCACCAGGGCCACCTCGCCGCGCTTCGACCATTCGTCCGCCGCGCGGCGCGCGACGTGCTTGTAGAGCGGCTCGCCGTCGATCGACCGGGACTGGAACTCGCCGCTTCCCGGGTTCGACGTGCGGCAGAGAACGACGATGCCCCTGCCCTCGAACTCCTGGTAGGGCGCGAGTGTGTCGCCGCCCATGTACGGGTTCACGGTGACTGCGTGGGCACCGTAACGCTCGAATGCCTCGCGCGCGTACATGCGCGCCGTGTCCCCGATGTCGCCGCGCTTCGCGTCGAGGATGATCGGGATGGTCGGGTGCTGCGTGCGGATGTGCTCGCACACGGCCTCGAGCTGTTGCTCCGCCCCGGCCGCCGCGAAGTACGCGATCTGGGGCTTGAAGGCGCAGGCGAACTCTGCAGTGGCGTCGACGATGTCGACGCAGAACTTGGCAATGGATGCCGGCTGGTTGCGGACCGCCGCCGGCAGTTTCTCGACGTCGGGATCGAGTCCCACGCACAGCAGGGAGTCGGCGTCACGCCAACGGTCCTGCAGCAGCGAGAAGAAACCCAACGGGGACGTCACTCTTCGATCGAGATGGCGGCAGTGGGGCACATGTCCGCGGCCTGCCGGGCGAGGTCGGCGTTCGCGCCCTCCGGGTGCTCCTGGAGGACGTAGAGGTAGCCGTCACTGCGCACCTCGAAGACCTCGGGTGCGATCTGGGTGCATGCCCCGGTTGACGCACACACCTCGAAATTCACGACCACTTTCATGTCGGCTCCTTTCGCCCTCACCGAACTTAGTGGGCAGGCGGCCCGCAGGGGGGAGTCAATGAACCGTTCCGGTGAAATCTCCCGGTCCCGGGGTCCTGCGCCCGTCAGGACGCGGCGATCACGTTCCCCCCGAGCACCACGTGTGCGATGGAGTCCTGGCGCGCGAAACCCTTGATGTCGGACAAAGGATCGATGTGCGACACCACCACGTCACCGTGGGCTCCTTCAGCGAGGACGCCGATGGACCCCTCGCGCCGGAGGATCCGCGCGTTGACATTCCACAGAGAATCAAGAATGTCGCGTGCCGGTTGCACCTCGGACCTGATGGCCAGTTCTCGATTCTGGAACGACTGGGTCTCTCCGATCAGGTCGGTGCCGAACCCGAGCGTGACACCGGCCGAGATCGCGATCTCCAGCGAACGGAGACCCGCTTCGAGAATGGCAACGTTCTTCTCGATGTTCCGCTTGGGCAGCCCGAGTGCCGCCCCCATCTCGTTCATTGCCGAGTACGTGACGAGTGTGGGCACCATGAACGCACCGTGGGCCGCGACGGCGGTCGCAGCGGTCGCATCGATCAGGTTCCCGTGTTCGATGGTGCGCACACCGCTCTCGACCGCCATGATGATTGAATCGGGGTTGTAAGCGTGGGCCGCAACGTACGTGTGTCGATGTGCGGCTTCGGTGACGGCCGCCCGGATTTCCTCATGGGTGTACTGCACCCCGTCGATGGGATCAGCGGGGGAGGCGACGCCGCCTGACACGTGCACCTTCAGGAAGTCGCTGCCGTTGCGCAGAAGGTGACGGGCACCCTTGATCACGGCGTCGACACCATCGCAGACGAGCCCGAACGCGTTTCCCGACATCTCGCACGCGCACTGGGGTGCATGAAGGTCGCCTCCTCGTGTGTCACCGTGACCGCCGGTCTGCGTCAGCATCTGGCCTGCCGCGAGAATGCGCGGACCGACAACCATGCCGCTGTCGATTGCCCGCCTCAGGCCCTGGGTGTCACCACCGAGGTCGCGCACCGTTGTGAACCCCCGCCCGACCGTTTCCCTCGCGAGTCGGGCCATCGCAATGCCGAACTCGACTTCCGTCCACGCGGTCAACCGCACGAAGTTCATGGTGGCGAGCCGGAAGTGGACGTGTGCATCGATGAGGCCCGGCATCACGTACTTGCCGCGCGCGTCGACAATCACATCGGCAGCTCCTGAATGGCGGCCGCCCACCTGGCGGATGACGCCGTCCTCGATGACGACGTCGCCCTCGACCGAGTACCCGAGCGCGCGGGAGTCCAGAATCGAACCATTCGCGATGACAGTGATCATGTGGCAACGGTAGCCGCGGGACTGTCGTCGTCAGTTGCCCGTCTGGCGTTCGTAGGCACCCAGCACGGCACGCAGTGATGCCGTGGTGGTGTTGGGATCCGTCCCGACGCCCCACAGGACATTGCCGTTCGAGCCCTTCGTCTCCACGTACGCAACGGCCGTTGCCTCCGAGCCCTGGCTCATCGCGTGCTCGCTGTAGTCGAGGACGTCGATGTCGGCACCGAGGCCGGTCCGAAGGGCGTGCACGAAGGCATCAATCGGGCCGTTGCCGTCCCCGACGATGGTCCTGTGCTCGCCGTTCACCTCGAGCTGTGCGGTGATCGTGGTGGAACCGCTCTTCGAGTCGCTGCGCAGTTCGTGGCTGGTGAGCGAGATCCGCGGTTCGGCGGGCAGGTACTCGGTGCGGAACGAGTCCCAGATGACGAGGGCACTCACCTCCGTGCCGGTCTCCTCGGTCACGCTCTGGATGACCTGGCTGAACTCGATCTGGAGCCGGCGCGGCAGGTCGAAGCCGTGCTCCTCCTTCATCACGTATGCCACGCCGCCCTTGCCGGACTGGCTGTTCACGCGGATGACCTTCTCGTAGGTGCGGCCGACGTGCTTCGGGTCGATCGGCAGGTACGGCACGC
>JBEDDY010000258.1:0-20409 GCA_041176025.1 Actinomycetota bacterium
GCCTCGCCGTCCTTCCACAGAAGGTGGCCGAGGATGCCGGCGAGCGCAGCGGTCGACAGACCAACAACGATCGGGAACGCGAGAAGGATGACGACGAGGATCAGCGCACCGGGCATGTCAATCACTTTACGGGCTTGAATGCCCACGCCTCTATCTCGACGTTGCCACCGAACGGCAGGGCTGCCACACCGATGGTGCTGCGTGCCGGGCGCGCGCCGTTGAAACCGGCCACGTAGGCCTCGTTGAACTCGGCGAACGTGTCCATGTCGGTGAGGAAGCACAGGGTCTTCGCGATGTCGTCGAGCGTGGCACCGACCGAGGCCAGCTGGCCCTTCAGGTTCTCGACCGCTTGGGCGGTCTGGGCCTTCACGCCGCCGTCGACGATCTTGCCGTCGACGATGCCGAGCTGACCCGAGACGATGATCCAGTCTCCTGCGCGGACGACGGGGGTGTAGGGACCGACTGCTGGTTGTGCCATGCCCAGACCCTAGATGAACGGGCACCCCACCTACCATTGGGGGCGATGAACAACCACGTCGCCCCCGTCAGCCGTCGTCGGTTCCTTGCGATGTCAGCCGCATTCGGGGCCGGTGTCGTGGGAGCCGGTTCGCTCCTCGCTGCATGCGGTTCTGAATCCACGGGCGACGGCCCCGCCAACGACATCGCCGTGGTGCAACGTTTCTCGAACAGCGGTCTGGTGCCAGGCGAGATCCGGCTCCCGGTCTCTCTCGCGGACCAGAAGGGAATTCTCGACGACGAAGCCACGCGGGACTACGCCGAACTGAACGGGCACGTCATCGACATGATGACCGGCAAGACCGTGGTCGATTCCGTCTCCGCAACGAAGCACGGCGAGGGTCTCGCTCTTCCCTACTGGCCGTTCACCGTGAACATCGAGAAGACCGGCACGTACGCACTCGTCATCGACGGCACCTCGAAGGACGGTGCGGCGTTCCAGGTGATCGACCCGAAGTCAGTGAAGATGCCGACCGTCGGGAACGCACTGCCGGCCTTCGACACCCCCACCGTCGACGACGCCCGCGGGGTGGACCCGATCTGCACGTTGACACCCGGTGCCTGTCCGTTCCACGGGACCACGTTGACGGATGCACTGAAATCCGGCAGGCCGGTCGTGTACCTCATCGGCACGCCGGCCCACTGCCAGACGGGAACGTGTGCACCGGCACTGCAGGCACTGGTCGAGGTTGCCGGTTCGGTCGGTGACGCGGCCGTGTTCGTTCACGCAGAGGTGTACTCCGACAAGAACGCGACGACTCTCGCGCCCGCCGTGGAGGCGTACAAGCTGCAGTTCGAGCCGATCCTCTTCGTCGCCGACGCCGACGGCATTCTGAGGAAGCGCCTCGACGGCGTGTTCGACGTGAACGAGGTCCGCGAGACGCTCGCACAAATGAAAATCACCTGAACCAGCCGGCACTCGGCCGTTGGATCAGGTGATGTTCGGGAAGGCGCCGCGGACGGCGACGTTCAGCTGAAGGACTTGCCGCAGCCGCACGAACGCTGTGCGTTCGGGTTGGTGATGGCGAAACCGGCCTCGGTGAGGCCGTCCTTGTAGTCGAGGCTCGCGCCGATGAGCATCGGGGCCGAAGCCGGGTCGACGACCACGCGCACGCCACCGAACTCGGTGACGGTGTCATCCGCTGCGATGTCGGAGTCGAAGTACATGTCGTAGCTGAAGCCGGAGCAACCGCCGGACTTCACTGCCACGCGGAGAGCGAGCTCGGCTGCGCCCTCTTCCTGGATCAGCTGTGCGACCTTCTGTGCTGCGTTCTCTGTCAGGGTGATCATGGTGTTCTCCTTGTACATCTGCCTGGCCTGGTGCCCGGATTCTGCAACCCCGTGCACCCGTAGTTTATGCCCGTGGGGCGTCAGTGTGTACGAGCCGTACACTCCATTTTCGTGAGCCAGCGCACCCCCACGGCCCCGACCGTCGAAGAGGTCCGGAACATGCTCCGGGCCGTGATCGACCCGGAACTGGGCTCCAACATCGAGGACCTCGGCATGGTCGACTCGGTCACCATCGCCGACGGCATAGTGACCATCGGCGTGAAGTTGACCATCCGCGGTTGTCCGCTGCGTGCCCAGATCCAGAAGGACATCAAGAGCCGTCTGGAGGTGCACCCGTGGGTCACGAAGGCGAAGATTGACTGGGGCGAGATGACCGCTGAGGAACGCACCGCGGTCATGTCCAAGGCCAGGTGGAACGCCAAGGAGAACGCTGCCCCCACCGCCGTTCCGGAACGCGCCCGCGTGCTCGCCGTCGCCAGTGGAAAGGGCGGCGTCGGCAAGAGCTCCGTCACCGTGAACCTCGCAGCCGCTCTCGCCGCCCGCGGGAAGACGGTCGGTGTTCTCGACGCCGACATCTGGGGATTCTCCGTCCCGCGCATGCTGAACATGCCGGATCGCCTGGAGGCACGCGCCGTCGAGGGCCGCGAGAAGCCCGCGATCGTGCCGAACGAACGGCGCATCGGGGACGGACTCCTGAAGGTGGTCAGCACCGGAATGCTGGTGGAAGACGAGGGCACCGCTCTCATGTGGCGCGGTCTCATGCTCACGAAGGCAGTCGAACAATTCCTGAACGACGTCCACTGGGGTGAGCTCGATTACCTGGTGATCGACATGCCGCCGGGAACCGGGGATGTGCAGATGGGACTTGCGCGCATGTTGCCGCGCACCGACCTGTTGATCGTCACCACCCCCGCCGTGAGCGCGCAGAAGGTCGCCATCCGTGCCGCAGACATGGCGCGCCGCAGCTTCCTGCGTGTTGCCGGCGTCATCGAGAACATGAGCAGTTTCACCTGCGATCACGGTGAGTCGTACCCGCTGTTCGGTGTGGGCGGCGGACAGGCGCTCGCCGATGAGATCGGCGTGGAACTTCTCGGTCAGGTGCCGATCGAACCGACCGTTGCCGCCGGTGGTGACGCCGGTGAGCCGGTGAGCATCACCGGTCTCGGTCTTGCGTCATCCGTCTTCGGCGACATCGCGGAGCGCATCATCGCCGAGACGCCCGCCTACGACGACATGTCGGATTGCTCGGCGCGCGACGCCGACGTTCAGGTCACAGTTCGTCGTAACCAGGATCGCCCGGCATAGCGATCCCCAGTACGCGACCGTCGCTGTCCACCTTCAGCTTCGGCAGGATTGTCATCGGGGTCCCCACCTTGGCGGCGGCATCAATCACGGCGTCGGCCGTTGCATGTGCCGCGATGAACTCGATGTTCGCCAGTGTCGGCGGCATCAGCATGAGGTCACCCTCCTTGTGACGCCTGATCGCGTCGTGTGGGTTGATCCACATGCTCTCAATCGTCTCGCCGTCATCGTGCAACGGTTCCTGCGCCTCCGGGGCGCGTGCAACGAAGAACCGCGTGTCGAAACGGCGTCGCTCGCCCTTCGGCGTGATCCAGTGGCTGACGTAATGGATGTTGTGGGTGGAGAGATGGAGGTTCTCCCTCTTGCACAGCTCGAGCAGCGCGAGCGACCCGTCATGGATGTTCTCGCGTTCCCTCTCGAATCTCTCCGCCACCGCCGGATCGTCGAACCGCACGACCTCGCCCGTGTCCTCGTGGTGTGCGAGCAGCACACCGGCTTCCTCGAAGCACTCGCGGATCGATGCCACCCAGTACGCCAGGCCGCCGCCGGGAATCTGCAGCAGGTTGCTCGCCTCGGCATCTGTGAGTCCCTCGCAGATGTCCCCGATCTCACTGGACGCATCGACCTCGTCGACCTTCCCGCCGGGGAACACGAACATCCCGCTCGCGAAGGCTGCGGTGAACGTTCGTCGGAGCATGAACACCTCGAGGCCGTTGTCGCCGTCTCGCACCAGCAGAACTGTCGCAGCGGGCTTGACCGGGACGGTGTCCGGGTCGAATGGTTCGTCGGCCTTCGGTGCGTTGCTCATGTTTCCCCCTTGCGGGGTCACCCTACGACCACGCACACGCGCGGCAGGAACCGAGGCGCGGCGGGAACGTCGCTTCCTGCGAGATCAGGACAGTTTGAGGAACATCTTCTCGACTTCCTCGATTGCGTAGCCCTCGCGTGCCGACTTCTCGGGGTCCTGCAGGCAACTCGTCAGACCAGATGCCAGCATGCGGAATCCCACCTGCTCGAGAGCCTTCGTGGCGGCGGCAATCTGGGTGACGATGTCGCGGCACTCGCGGTCCTCCTCGAGCATCGCCTCGATGCCACGGACCTGGCCCTCGATGCGACGGAGCCGCTTGCGCAGGTCTGCCTTGACGTCGGATGAGATTTCCATGGTCACTTCCTCCCGAACCCGAGGAATCCACGCCTTGTGGACTTGCCCTGTGTCGCCGAGGCCTCCCGGCACCGGCACCGTTGCGATGCGGGCACGTCGCCGAGCACTTGCTCGACGTGGGCACCGCACCCGGCCCAGGATGGTTTCTTGCAGGTGGAGCAGGTGGTTCGTCTACACATACCCCCTAGGGTATCATGGACACCATGACAACGGAGCACAACATGTTCTTCCAGCAGTACTACCTGGACTGCCTCTCGCACGCGAGCTACATGATCGGCGACCCTGCCTCGGGCAAGGCGGTCGTGGTGGACCCGCAACGCGACGTCTCCGGCTACCTCGAGGATGCCCGCACGAACGGGTTCACGATCACCCACATCATCGAGACCCATTTCCACGCGGACTTCCTTTCCGGTCACCTCGAGCTCTCGGCACAGACCGGTGCGCCGATCGTCTACGGGAAGTCCGCACTCGGGCGGACCGGGTTCGACATCCTGGCCCTAGGGGACGGCGACCACATCAGTGTCGGTGCGATTGACCTGGAGATCCTCGAGACCCCGGGCCACACACCCGAGTCCATCTGCGTCGTGGTGCGGCCCGGTGGGCCCGGCTCCGAACCGTACGGCGTGCTCACTGGTGACACGCTGTTCGTGGGCGACGTCGGCCGGCCGGACCTTCTCGTGGCGGTCGGCATGAGTGCGGACGACCTCGCGCGCAGCCTCCACCGATCGCTGCACGGCAAGCTCATGGTGCTCCCGGACGCCACGAGGGTGTTCCCGGCGCACGGTGCCGGGTCTGCGTGCGGCAAGAACCTCTCCACCGAGACCACGTCCACGATCGGCGAGCAGCGCCGCACCAACTACGCACTCGCCCCGATGGACATCGATGACTTCGTCGATGCGGTCACACAGGGCCAGTCGGTCGCGCCGCTCTATTTCCTCTTCGCCGCGCAGAAGAACCAGCGTGCACACGACCTTCTCGACGAACAGGCCGAGATCACGATGCTCACGGCTGACGAAGTGGTCGAACACCAGAAGAAGGGGGCGGTCGTCATCGACGCACGCGATGACTGGTCATTCGCTCTCGGTCACCTGCGCGGGTCGGTCAATGTCGGGCTCACCGGTCGTTTCGCCGAGTACGTGGGTGAGGTGATGGAACCCGACACGCCGGTCATCCTCGTCACCGACACCGGACACGAACAGGAGGCCCGCACGCGCCTCGCGCGCATCGGGTTCGACAATGTCATCGGTGCACTCGAGGAACCGGTCCGCGTCTTCTTCACCCGGCCCGAACTGGCGGAGCGCCAGTCACGACTGTCGGTCGATGCACTCGCCGAACGAATCGCATCGGTGAAGGACCTGGTGCTCATCGATGTCCGGAACGAGGGGGAGGTCGAGTTCGGCACGCTCCCGGGTGCCCGCAACATTCCCCTGCCCACCCTGTTGCAGACGATCCACGAGCTCGACTGGGACGCACCGACGATTGTGTTCTGTGCGGGTGGTTACCGTTCGTCGATCGCGTCGAGCCTGCTCCGCTCGCACGGCTTCACCGACACCTCCGACCTGATCGGCGGGTACGGCGCATGGGCGGCCAGCAACATCCCGGCGCAGCTGCCGACCGTCGACGTGAACGACGTCAGGACCGATGGTTCCGTCATGCTCCTCGACTGCCGCGAGGACGACGAGTGGCAGGCGGGCCGTGTGGAAGGTGCCGTGCACATCCCCATGGCACAGCTGCCGTCGCGACTCGACGAGGTGAGCGATTCACGGCCGGTGGTGTGCATCTGCCGGTCCGGCAACCGTTCGGGCAAGGTCACCGCGTGGCTGCTCAACAAGGGCTACACGGCAATGAACATGACCGGCGGGATGAAAGCATGGGCCGCTGCAGGCCGTGACGTGGCGGGGACCGGTGGCTCCGCCGGCACCGTCATCTGATCACTCGGACTTGTTGCGCATCTCGCGGTAGTCGCGGGCCCCGCCCTCCAGCGGTTCCACTTCAAGCGTGATGCCGTCGATGCCCACGACGCGCATCTGCTGTGCGTCCACTAGTGGTGTCGAACGATTGACTCGCGCCCGCCAGCGGGCACCGTTCACCATGACGACACCCTCGGGGTCGACCGCCCCGACGGCGGTTCCCACCTCACCGACGAGGTTGTCGCGGCCGATCGTGGGCGTGGCGAAGCGCGTTCGCGTCATGGAGGGCATGCCCACCACGTACGTCAGTGCGATGCCGATGATGCACGCCGACAGAGTGATCCATCCCGGCCGCAGGGTCATCCCGTCGACACTCCGGAACAACGTGAACGAACTGATGACGTAGAGGACCATGCCCACACCGGTCCACAAGCGGGGGACGCCCACCTGGACGTCGACCGCGAACGCAACGAACGCCAGGAGGAACATGACGATCGCGGTGCCGTTCATGGGCATCGAACCGAAACCCATGGTGCCGAAGAGAAGGCACACCGCACCGACGAGGCCGGCCACGCCCACCCCGGCGGTGAAGAATTCGAACACCAACAGGGCGATTCCGACCGTCGCCAACAGGTACGCCGATGACGGAGAGGCGACCGTGTGGAAGAGACGCGGAACGAGCCCGAGCTTGAAGAACCGTGTCTCGGTTGCCGCGCGGTCCACCTGGCCGGAGTCACCGAGACTGTCGTACACCGTGTCGAGCGTGCGGCCCTTGACCGTCAGCCCGTCCATCGCGAGCAGCATGTTGCGCAGGACGGGCACACCACGGTCGTCGCCGGCGAACTTCAGCACCTTCTGCTCGCGTGCCTCGAGGAAACCGAGCGTGCCGACACGCAGCATGTCGTCGGCCTGACCGAAGGAAACCGCTGCGTCGTCGACGTTGAGGAGTGTGCCCGTGCGGCCGATGCGCGTGCCCGGCGCCATTGCGGCGACGTCGGCAACGGCGACCATCTGCGCGGGAAGTCCGTAGAGCCGCGCGCCACTGGGTCCCACCCAGATGGCCACCGGGATGGTCGAGTTCTTGATGTCCGCGAGAAGCGCGGCCATGGCGTCACGTCCGATCACGGCCCCGCGCGTATTGACCTGGAGGATGACGGCCTGGGCACCGTTCGTCTCGCTGCGTGCAAGGGAGGTGCGGATGGAATCCGCAGAAATGCGGTCGATCAGCCCGGAGACCTCGACGACGTCTACGGGAGCGAGCGGGTTGTCCGCGGCGGGGGCCGACGATGCACCCGCAGGTGCCAGCGCCATGAGTGGTGCGGCGAGAACGAGTCCCAGTCCGCACATGATGCGGGTCATTGCGCCTACCCTCACTGGTCTCTCCTCTTCTCCATCACCGAACATCGCACGAACCAGACGCAGCAACATGGACATCCGCCACTTCTTCACCGCATCCAGGGCTCTCATTGTTGCGGGGAAAGGCGGTGTCGGGAAATCCGTGGTGTCCCGGGCCCTTGCGACAGTTGCCACAGAGGCAGGATTGTCCGTGCTCCACGTCGAAATCGACGGGAAAAAGAACGAACCGCTCGGGACGGCGGGAATCGATCACCTCGCCCTCTCGGCGGGAGTGGCACTGTCGGAGTACCTGCAGGGGCGCGGCCTCGGCATTCTGACGAGACAACTCGACCGGCTCGGCATCGTCGACCTGGTGGCAAGCACCGCCCCCGGCATCGACGATCTCCTGGTGCTCGGCAAGATCAAGCAACTTGTGCGTGAGGACGGGCACGATGTCATCATCATCGACGGACCGGCAGCAGGCCATGCCGTCGACCTTCTTCGCGCACCACGCACCCTGAAGCGCACGATTCCCGGTGGACCCATCGCCCAGCAGGCCGACGACGTCCTGCAGATGTTCACGGAGTCGGACAAGCTCCGGGTGACCCTCGTGACGAGACCCGCGATGACTCCGGTGTCGGAGCTTCTCGAGACGTCACGGGAGATCACGGACAACCTCCACGTCACGCTTGCGCCGGTCGTCGTGAACGGCATCCACACCGGCGTCCCCGCGGGTGTGACTGCAGGGCAGGACAAGAGCCTCGATGCGGCAATCGAATACGTGCGCGCGCGCCGTGATGCCGAGGACCAGGCCATGGGTTTCCTCTCCGCATCGTTGCGGCTCGGGCAGCTCCATGCCGGTCACCACGTGGCCGACGGAAACGACCTTGTCCGCCTTGTCGCGGGCGACCTGCAGGACGCAATCGGGGACCTCGCGTGAACGAGGCGGTCATCGACGTTGTCTCGCGTTCGAGGGTCCTCGTCACGTGCGGTACCGGGGGCGTGGGGAAGACAAGTTGTGCGGCGGCTCTGGGTCTGATGGCGGCTCGGATCGGACGCCGTGCGGTGGTGCTGACCATCGACCCTGCCAAGCGTCTCGCCGATGCGATCGGGCTCGGGGACGCTGTGGCGAACGAACCGGTGCAGGTCACGTGCGATGCGCCGGGCGAGCTGTGGGTTGCCATGCTCGACGTGCAGGCGACCTTCGACTCTCTGGTTCTCTCCACGTCCCGCAACGACGAACAGGCACAGCGTGTCCTGGCGAACCCGTTCTACAGGGGGCTCTCACAGTCGCTCTCGGGCACCCGTGACTACATGGCGGCAGAGCGGCTCCATTCGCTGGCGAACGACACGCGCTTCGACGTTGTCATCGTCGACACGCCTCCGACCCGGAGTGCCCTCGACTTTCTCGAGTCACCGGAGAAACTCGCGCGATTCCTGCGGCACCCGATTGTCAAGGTGCTCATCGCACAGGGACGTGGCGGGCTGCGCATCGCGGGCACCGCGATGCAGCCGGTGGTCAAGGCAATCGGGAAGGTGATCGGGAACGATGCGCTGTCGGGTGCCATCGGTTTCCTGCAGGCGTTCAGCGGGATGGAGAACGAGTTCAGCCGGAGGGCGCTCGCGGTGGCACGGCTGCTGCGGAGCGACGACACGTCCTTCGTCGTCGTCGCATCACCGTCTGCCGATGCGATCGTCGAGGCCGACTGGTTCGTCTCCGAACTGCACCGCCTCTCGATCGACCTGCGGTGCGTGATCGAGAACAGGGTGCCCCCGTCCTTCGACGGGTCAGTCGCGGCCGTCTTCCCGGGACTCGTCAATGAGGCGCGTTCCGCCGAATCAGTCCTGGGGGGATTCCGCTCGCGGACCGAGGCGGTCTTCCCCGTCGTGGCGCACGCAAGAGCCACGGAATCAGCCGGGGACATCCATGACATGGCGGGAATATCGATGCTCGCCGACCAACTGTCGGCATAGGGGCAAGGGCGCAGGCACGACCCGCAAGTAGCATCTTCCCGTGCACGTTCTCATCGCAACGGATGCCCAGTGGGTTCTCGACGAAGTCGTGGCCGCACTCGGGTCCCCCTCCACGTCTTTCCAGGTCGTCACCAACGGTCGCAAGGTCGCCGACGTCGTCGCCGAGCGCACTCCGGACATTGCCATTCTCGATCTCCAGGTCGGCACCATGGGTGGCATGGCCATCACCATGGACCTTCGGCTCGACGCAAGCTCGGGTGTCCTGCCGGACATCCCGGTGCTGATGCTCCTCGACCGCGAGGTCGATGTTCACATGGCCCGACGCAGTGGTGCGAACGGTTGGATCATCAAGCCACTCGATGCCCTTCGTCTGCGCCGTGCAGTGGATGCAGTGGTGAACGGCGGTTGCTACGCCGAAGGCATTCCTGCGCCCGAAACGGCGGAATCCACCGCCGGAACCGACGAGTCAGATGCACTAGAGGCAGCGGCGGAAACCGCGGATAGCCTCGTCCAATAGTCCGTCGGGTCCGCCTGACGGGTCCACACCGGGGTGTGGCGCAGCTTGGTAGCGCGCGTCGTTCGGGACGACGAGGCCGCAGGTTCAAATCCTGTCACCCCGACCAGAGTTTCCTGATCCGGTTCTGTGAACATGAGTTCATGACGATTCGCGGAGCCGCCTACGTGGCAGGCATTTACGAACACCCCCGACGGGAGATCCCGGACCGCACCATCTTCGAGATCCACACCGAGGTGGCTCTCGGCGCCCTCGCGGATGCGGGACTCACGATGGCCGACGTCGATGCCGTCTTCTGCGACTCGACCACGGGCATGGGTGCGTTCTCGCTGGTCACCCACTGGGGACTCCAGCCGAGGTATTTCGACAACACCGAGACGGGCGGCTCTTCGTATCTGGCTCACGTCGGTCACGCTGCGGCGGCGATCGCCGCCGGCAAGTGCTCGGTCGCACTCGTGACCCTCGCCGGCAAGCCGAGAAGCGGTGCCGGTGTCGAGCGGATGTCGTTCATGCCCGGCCCCGAGACCGGTTTCGAGAGCACATGGGGAGTGAACGGCGCACCGCATTCGTACGCACTCGCGGCGCAGCGCCACATGCACGAGTACGGCACCACCGCCGAACAGCTCGCCGAGATCAAGGTTGCCGCGAGCATCCACGCCCAGCACAACCCCAACGCCCTGCTGCCGTTCGCCGTCACGGTCGAAGATGTCATCAACTCACCGATGGTGGCCGACCCACTGCACAGGCTGGACTGCTGCGTGGTCACCGACGGTGGGGGCGCGCTCGTCATCGTGTCGCCCGAGGTGGCGAGGTCGCTGCGCAGGACGAACGCGAAGATCCTCGGTCACGGCGAGGCAATCAAGCACACGAACAACGGCCGCATCGACCTGACGTACACGGGTGCCGTGTGGTCCGGCCCTCGTGCCTTCGCCGAGGCCGGCGTGTCAGTGAAGGACATCGACTATGCGTCGATCTACGACAGTTTCACCATCACGGTCCTGCAGACGATCGAGGACCTCGGATTCTGCGAGAAGGGCAAGGGCGGTGCGTTCGTGTCCGACGGCGCCCTCGTCGCGCCGCACGGCATCCTCCCGTTCAACACTGACGGTGGCGGCCTGTGCAACAACCACCCGTCGAACCGTGGCGGCATGACCAAGGTGATCGAGGCCGTGCGCCAGTTGCGTGGCGAGGCACACCCCGCCGTCCAGGTGCCCGACTGCCAGGTCGCACTCGCGCACGGCACGGGCGGAAGCCTGGGCTCGCGCCACGGTTCCGTCACCCTGATTCTCGGACAGGAGAATGCATGAGCGCGTTGCCGAACCCCGCACCGATCATCACGTCGACCAGCCAGGCGTTCTGGGACGCAACGACAGAGGGACGTTTCACGCTGCAGAAGTGCGACGCATGCGACCTGGTGGTCTGGGTGCCGCGGCGCACGTGCCCGAACTGCTGGCAAGAGAACCTGCGCATGTTCGACGCGTCCGGCAAGGGCACGGTCTACTCGTTCACCATCATCCGCAAGGGTGCGGGCGAATGGAAGGACGCCGGGCCGTTCGTCTACGCGTACGTGGAGCTCGATGAAGGTCCACGGGTGCAGACGAACATCGTCGGATGCCCCGTGGACGACGTGCACATCGGCATGAAGGTGGAGGTGGAGTGGCACGACACCGGCAAGGGTGCCGCGCTCTACCGCTTTCACCCTGCCGGCTGACCCTTCTTGCCGTGGCCGGACACCGGCCACACACATTCCTGACGTCCGCAAACGGAAGGAAGACCCATGACCATTGATGACGAGAGGATCCGGCACCTGCGGGAGTGCTTCGACAGGTCCATCGGTCCCGAGGCCACGTCTACAGTGATGTCCATGTTGACCAGTGTCGACGTCACCAATCTCGCCACGAAAGACGACATCCGCCAGTTGATGGACCGGATGGATCACCGCTTCGAGATGGTTGACCTGAAGTTCGAGGCACTCGACGACAAACTGTCCGAACGCATCCAGGCGCTCGACGACAAACTGTCCGAACGCATCCAGGCGCTCGACGAACGAGTGAACGAGCGGATCCAGGCGCTCGACGAGAAGTTCACCGAACGGGTCCAGAATCTCGACGACAAGTTCACCGAACGGGTCCAGAATCTCGACGAGAAGTTCTCGGAGCGGATACAGGCACTTGACGACAAGTTCACCGAACGCTTCGAGGGCACCGTCCACCGGATTGAGGCCATGGTGTTCAGGTCAATCAACAGACACCTGACCTTTTCTGTCACGGCTATGGCCGCCGTCAGCGGCATGTTCACGTGGCTGGCGCGCTGAGCGCCGCGCATCACACCAGCAGTTCGGCGATCTGGACCGCGTTCAGCGCGGCGCCCTTGCGCAGGTTGTCGTTCGAGAGGAACAGCGCAAGGCCCTTGTTGTCCGCCACCGTCTGGTCCTGGCGGATGCGACCAACATAGCTGGGGTCCTGGCCGGCGGCCTCGAGCGGCGTGGGGATGTCGCTCAGCACGACACCCGGCGCTTTCGACAGGATCTCCGTCGCGCGCGCTGCCGTGATGCTGCGCGAGAACTCAACGTTCAGAGCGATCGAGTGACCGGTGAAGACCGGGACGCGAACGCACGTGCCGGACACAAGGAGTCCCGGGATGTCGAGGATCTTGCGGCTCTCGTTGCGCAGCTTCTTCTCCTCGTCGGTCTCGCCCTGTCCGTCGTCGACCAGCGAACCTGCGAACGGCAGGACGTTGAACGCAATCGGCCTGGCGAACTTCTTCGCCTCGGGCCAGGAAACCGCATGACCGTCGAACGTGAGCGCCGCCGCACCGGGGGTCATCTGCTGGGCCTGCGAGTCAAGTTCGTCGACGCCGGCCAGACCGCCACCACTGACCGCCTGGTACGTGGACGCGATCATCTTCACGAGACCGGCCTCGTCGTGCAACGGCTTCAGGATGGGCATGGCAGCCATGGTGGTGCAGTTCGGGTTGGCAATGATTCCCTTCGGCGGGTTCTTGGCCAGATGACCGTTCACCTCGCTCACGATCAACGGCACCTCCGGGTCCATGCGGAATGCACTGGAGTTGTCGATGACGACCGCACCGGCGGCCGCGAACCTCGGGGCAAGCTCGCGTGAGGACGTCGCACCGGCGGAGAACAATGCGATGTCGATGCCGTTCAGGTCGGCAACCGTCGCGTCCTCGACGACGACCTCACGGTCACCGAACGGGATGGTCCTGCCGGCCGACCGGGCAGACGCGAAGAAACGTATGTCGGTGAACGGGAACTTCCGCTCCAACAGGAGCGTCCGCATGACACTCCCGACCTGACCAGTTGCTCCGACCACCGCAATGCGCATGGTGCGAAAGGCTAACCACGCTTCGCGAGCAGCCACCAGTGACTTTTATTGGCGACGTCGAGGTCTCGCTGTGGGACCGTTCCGTCGCGGTACACCACGGGTTTCTGCGGCCTCCCGGGATGATGGAGGACCACCACTTCCTCGAGGTCGATCTTCGAGGCCTCGATGGCGGCGAACACACGCTTCGGGTCGAGGCGGTTGGCCTGCCAGCCGAGACGGGTCGACCAGCGCCACTTCGAGAGGCGCGGGCCGACAACCGGCACGTGCCACAGCGACCTGATGAGGATCCCCGCCGGGACGAGGGCGGCGTCCTCCGGGACCCACGTGCGGAAGTTGAGGGCGATCCAACCGCCCGGTTTCACGACCCTGAGTGACTCACGCGTCAGCCGGATTGCGTCGCTGGTCTTGCAGTGCTGCAGCACGATGTAGGAGAACACCACGTCCATGCTCTGGTCGGCGACACCGATCGAGTTCCCGTCGGCGATGTGCACGGTGGAGAAATTCGAGACGCGACCGAAGCGCGCGACCGTCTCCCGGCACCGCTCCAGGAATGCGGCGTCGACATCCGAGGCGACGACCGACGCGAACCTGCGCGTGAATGCGGCCGTCATGCGACCGATGCCCGAGCCGATCTCCAGGATCGACATGGAGGACGCCGTGTCGTTCCACCCGAAGCGGTCCACGTAGACGTCCACCTCGGCATCACCCGTCTGCACGAAGTTCGCGAGATTCAGTTCGTCACCGGTGAGGTTGTTGAACACCCACCCGGTCTCGCGCACGACATCGTCGGCATTCTCGCGTGCTTCTGCCCGGGTACCCGCCGCACGCCACGGCGTGAGTTGCCTGCGTCGACGTGCCATCAGTCAATTCTGACAGGCGGACTACTTGCGTTCGGGCAATGGTGCCGAATAGGCGGTGCCGGAATCCAGCCCGAAGGCGGTGTGCAACGAACGCACAGCGGTCTCCATGTCGCCGGCAGCCACAACCACCGAGACACGGATGGTGCTGGTGGAGATCATCTGGATGTTCACGTTGTTCTCGGCAAGGACGCGGAACATCTTCGCCGCGATGCCGGGGCTGGTCTTCATGCCGGCACCGACGAGGGAGATCTTCGCGATGTCCGCGTCGTGGGTGACCGCCTGGGCCCCGATCTCACCTGCGACACGGGCGACGATCTCCTCGGCGCTCTTCATGTCGGCCTTCGGCACCGTGAACGAGATGTCCGTGAGACCCTCCTTCGAGGTGTTCTGCACGATCATGTCGACGTTGATGTTGGCGTTCGCCAGGTTCTCGAACAGGGCCGCCGATATGCCGGGCCGGTCGGGCACCGCGATGACCGTGACCTTTGATTCGCTGGCGTCCTGAACGACACCGGAGATGATCGGATCTTCCATGGCTGCTCCTTCGGAGGCGTCAGTGGTGACCCACGTGCCGGGTTCCCAGGTGTAGCTGGAACGCACGTGGATCGGGACGTTGTGGTTGCGGGCAAACTCGACGGAACGCAGGGCCAGGACCTTGCTCCCCACTCCCGCCATCTCGAGCATCTCGTCGAACTGCAGGTGCTGCAGCTTGCGCGCCTGCGGCACGATGCGCGGGTCCGCCGTGAAGACGCCGGTGACGTCGGTGTAGATCTCGCACACGTCTGCATCCAGCGCGGCGGCCAGTGCGACGGCAGTGGTGTCGCTCCCGCCGCGGCCGAGAGTCGTGACCTCGCTGTCGGTGGACACCCCCTGGAAACCGGCGACAACCACGACCTTGCCCTGCGAGAGTGCGTCACGCACGCGGTCAGCCTTCACCTCGAGGATCTTCGCCTTCGTGTGGATGGTGTCGGTGATGATGCCCACCTGGGAGCCCGTGAAGCTGACGGCCTCGATGCCGATGCCGGCAAGGGCGATGCTCAGCAGTGACATGGAGATGCGCTCGCCGGCGGTGAGAAGCATGTCCATCTCGCGGCCGGGCTGCACGTTGGAGACGGCGTTCGCGAGAGAGATGAGGTTGTCGGTGGACTTTCCCATGGCCGACACCACGACAACGACGTCGTTCCCGTGGTTGCGCGTGAAGGCGACATGGTCGGCAACTGCCTTGATGCGGTCGGGGTCGGCCACCGAGGTGCCGCCGTACTTCTGAACCACTAGTCCCACAGGGATTTGAGGTTAACGCCGCGGAAGTGCCCGTCCCACTGACTTTTCCGTGCACGGCCGCGCAAGTAGCCTTCATCCCTCGTGGGCACAGACAAGCGCAACCGTCAGAAGCAGAACCGAGCAGCGGCACGGGAGGCACGCGCGCGTCAGCAGCGCCGCGACACCGTGAAGAACCGCACACTCAAGTGGGGCGGACTCGTTTCCGTCATCGTGATCGCCCTGTTCGCGGTCTCGAGGCTCGACTCCAGCGACTCGTCCGGTTCCACCGACACCACGGCGGCAGTCTCGAGTTCGTCCGACGACGCAACCACGTTGACCACTCTCCCGGGTGAGGCAATCACCGGCGACACACCGTGCCCGAAGACAGACGGGTCGGAGAAGCGAGTCACCTCGTTCGAGAAGGCACCGTCGATGTGCATCGATGCCGCGAAGTCCTACACCGCCACGTTCGACACGAGCGAGGGTGTCGTCGAGGTCGCACTCGACACCGAGCGGACGCCGAACACCGTCAACAACTTCGTCGTGCTGTCCCGCTACAAGTACTACGACGGGTCGTACATCTTCCGCACGGACCCCTCCATCGACATCATCCAGGGTGGCGGTGCGACGAACTCCGACGACCCCGGCTACTCCATCAAGGACGAGGGCACCGGGTTCGTCTACGAAGAAGGTGACCTCGTCATGGCCCGCACGGGTGCACCCGACTCGGCGGGCGGTCAGTTCTTCTTCGTCACCGGCGAGAACGCAGCCCTGCTGAACAGCCAGGGCACGTACGTCACCTTCGGCAGGATCTCCAAGGGTCTCGACGTGGTGAAGAAGATCATCGGACTGAACTCGGGCTCGGGCGACCTCGGGGGTGCCCCCAGCCGCCCCGTGGAGATCACCACCGTTTCCATCACGGAGAAGTAGCCGACTAGGTGCTTGACGGGGGTTGACCATTACCCTCGTGTCATGACATCAATCAAGAAGGTCGGAATTTGTGGCTCGGGCATCATGGGCTCGGGTCTTGCGGAAGTGGCGGCGAAGGCCGGCTACGACGTGGTGGTTCGTTCGCGCAGCAAGGCAACTGCCGACGCGATGATCACCTCCATCGAGAAGGGCCTCGACAAGCAGGTCCAGCGCGAGAAGATCACTGCAGACGACAAGGCGGCCATTCTCGGTCGCCTGTCGGCCACCGAGAAGATCGCCGATCTCGCGGACTGCGACCTCGTCATCGAATCGGTCGTCGAGGATCTCGACGTGAAGAAGTCTCTCTTTGCCGAGCTCGACAAGGCGGTGAAGCCCGGTGCGATCCTCGCCACGAACACCAGCACGCTCCCCGTCGTGGAGATGGCCATGGCAACGGGCCGTCCCGACCGCGTCTGTGGCATCCACTTCTTCAACCCGGCCACCGCGATGCCCCTCGTGGAAGTGGTGAACCCGATCACGGCCAGTGACGAGACCATCGCGGAGGCGAATGATTTCGTGGCCAAGTGCGGCAAGAACGGCGTGCAGGTCAAGGACCGCGCCGGCTTCATCGTGAACGCGCTGCTCTTCCCCTATCTCAACAACGCGATCCGCATCTGGGAGACGGGCACCGCCTCCATGGAGGACATCGACTCGGCGATGAAGGGCGGCTGCAATTTCCCGATGGGACCGTTCGCGCTCCTCGACCTGGTCGGTCTCGACACGTCGCTCTCGATTCTCGAGGCCCTGTACGCGGAGTTCGCCGACCCGAACTACGCAGCCGTGCCGACGCTCCGTCGCCTCGTTGCTGCCGGCAAGCTTGGCCGCAAGAGCGGCGAGGGCTTCTACAAGTACTGACAGTCACCGCGGGCTGAGGCCGGACTGATGCCCCGACACGACGACTGCGCGTGGGGATTTCCCACGCCCGACCAATGGCCGCAGGACGACGACGTCGTCGCGGTCGGCGCGGACCTCGCACCAGACACGTTGCTGTACGCGTACACGCACGGCATGTTCCCGATGCACATCGACAGGAAGCACGAGACGCTCGGGTGGTTCTCCCCGTTGCGACGTGGCGTGATTCCGCTCGACGGTCTCCGTGTCACACGGTCGATGCGGCGCAGTGCGCGGAACTTCAACATCACGTCGGACATGGCGTTCGTCGATGTCATGCGCTACTGCGCGATGACACGCACGGATGGCAACTGGATCGACGATGACTTCATCGACTCCTACTCGATGCTCCATGCGATGGGGCACGCGAACAGCGTCGAGGTGTGGAACGAGGACAACCAGTTGGTGGGCGGCCTGTACGGCGTCCGCATCGACGGGTTCTTCGCCGGGGAGTCGATGTTCCATCTGGAGACCGACGCCTCGAAGGTCGCCTTGATGGGTCTCGTCGACATGCTCAGGGCGGACGGCGTTGTTCTCCTCGACACGCAGTGGTGCACGGAACACCTCGCCAGCCTCGGCTGCATGGAGGTTCCCCGTGAGCAGTACCTGGGGTTGCTGGACAACGCCCTCGCCTGAATCACGCATCGGCTGTGGATAACCACGGGTTGCGTTGCCATACTTGACCCGTGAGCGAACAGACCACCCCCCGCCGCGAAGATCCGTGGATGATGCGCACCTACTCGGGTCACTCGTCCGCGAAGGCCTCGAACGAGCTCTACCGCACGAACCTCGCGAAGGGCCAGACCGGTCTCAGCATCGCCTTCGACCTGCCCACGCAGACGGGGTACGACCCGGACCACATCCTCGCCCACGGTGAGGTCGGCAAGGTCGGCGTTCCCGTCTCGCACCTCGGCCACATGCGCACCCTGCTCGACTCGATCCCGCCGGGACGGATGAACACGTCCATGACCATCAACGCAACAGCGGCGTGGATGCTGGCGCTGTACGTCGCGAACGCACGCGAACAGGGCGTCGACTCGGGGGAACTCCGCGGCACGACGCAGAACGACATCGTGAAGGAGTACCTGTCGCGCGGCACGTACATCTTCCCGCCGGCCCCGTCGAAGCGTTTGATCGTCGACATGGTGGCATGGTGCGCACAGAACGCGCCGAAGTGGAACCCCATGAACGTGTGCTCGTACCACCTGCAGGAGGCGGGCGCCACTCCCGTCCAGGAGATCGCGTTCTCCCTCGCGACCGCCATTGACGTGCTCGACGCGGTCCGTGACAGCGGCCAGGTGAGCGCCGATCAGTTCGACCAGGTGTTCGGCTCGATCTCGTTCTTCGTGAACGCCGGCATCCGCTTCGTCGAGGAAGTGTGCAAGCTGCGTGCGTTCACGGACCTCTGGGAGCGCATCGCCATCGAGCGGTACGGGGTGAAGGACCCGAAGGCCCGCCGGTTCCGTTACGGCGTGCAGGTCAACTCGCTCGGTCTCACCGAGGCACAGCCCGAGAACAACGTGCAGCGCATCGTGCTCGAGATGCTCGCGGTCACCCTGTCGAAGCGCGCACGCGCACGAAGCGTGCAGCTGCCGGCGTGGAACGAGGCTCTCGGCCTGCCGCGCCCGTGGGACCAGCAGTGGTCGCTTCGCATGCAGCAGGTCCTCGCATTCGAGACCGACCTTCTGGAGTACGGCGACATCTTCGACGGCTCCACCGTCATCGAGGCGAAGACCGCAGAACTCCGCGACGCAGCGTGGGCCGAACTCCAGGACGTGCTCGCAATGGGCGGCGCATTCAACGCGGTCGACGAGCTGAAGGGACGTCTCGTGCGATCCATGGCCGAGCGCACGCGCCGCATCGAATCAGGCGAGCAGACCGTCGTCGGTGTCAACTCGTTCACGGAGGCAGAACCGTCACCTCTCGCCGGAGACGGGAACATCCTCATCGTCGACCCTGCGGTGGAGAAGCAGACGATCGCCGACGTCGCCGCATGGCGTGCGTCGCGCGACAACGGGGCGGTTGCGCGCGCACTGGAGGAAGTGCGCCGCGCCGCGGTCGACGGCACCAACATCATGGAGCCCTCCATCGCACTGGCGCAGGCCGGCGGCACCACGGGCGAGTGGGCCGGGGCCCTGCGCGGGATCTTCGGTGAGTTCCGTGCGCCGACCGGCGTCAACGCGGCTGTCGGCCGCCGCACCAACGAGCTCTCGGGCGTTGCCGATTTCGTGAAGTCCATCGCCGGCGGTCCGCCCCGGTTCCTCGTGGCGAAACCCGGCCTCGACGGCCACAGCAACGGTGCCGAGCAGATCGCCGTCGCGGCCCGCGATGCCGGCATGGAGGTCGTCTACAGCGGCATCCGCCTGACCCCCGAGCAGATCGTCGCCAGTGCCCGTGACGAGGACCCGGATGTCGTCGGTCTCTCCATCCTGTCTGGCTCCCACATGGAGCTCGTGCCCGAAGTCGTGGCCAAGCTGCGGGCCGAGGGCGTGGACGCCCCGGTCATCGTGGGCGGGATCATCCCCGAGGAGGACCGGCCACGACTCGCATCCCAGGGCGTGGCCGCCATCTACACGCCGAAGGACTTCGACATCGCCCGCATCATGCGGGAGGTGGCCGAACTGGCCGTCGCCCACCGCAACGGCTGACCGGGAACAATCGCCCGTCGGCAGGTGTTCCATTCACCATGAGCATCTACGCAACGTCCATCGCCGCCCTCGACGGAAAGCCGAACGCACTCGCCGGTGCGGACGGCAAGGTCACGCTGGTGGTGAACGTGGCCAGCAAGTGCGGCCTCACGCCGCAGTACGAGGGTCTCGAGAACCTGCAGAAGCAGTACGCGGCACGCGGCTTCACAGTTGTCGGTGTCCCGTGCAACCAGTTCAGGGGCCAGGAGCCGGGAACCGCGGAGGAGATCCAGACGTTCTGCAGCACCACGTACGGTGTGACGTTCCCCCTCACCGAGAAGGTTGACGTGAACGGCGACGACCGTCACGCACTGTACGCACAGCTCACGCCGGTCGCGGACGCCGAGGGAGTCAACGGGGACATCCGCTGGAACTTCGAGAAGTTCCTCGTGGGC
>JBEDDY010000259.1:0-2845 GCA_041176025.1 Actinomycetota bacterium
CAGTTCGAGTCCCGACGTGCCGAGACCGTCGGGATCGGTGCGTCCGATGACCGCCTCGGCCGCACCACTCTCGATGACGCGGGCGGGCTCGACGTAAGAGTAGATGCCGGGCAGCCCGAGGTCGAGGACCGCCTGGGCGTTCTCCTTCTGCATCTCCCGCGCGACGTAGGCGAACTTGTTCGTGCTCACGGACAGCTTGGCGAGCAGGTCGGCCTCACCGGCCGCGTCGAGACCGATGATCGTGGCCAGTGCATGCGAGGTGGCAACCGGGTCGACGATCGCGCGAGGGTCGGCCCAGATCGTCGTCGTGGGAACAGAGAGAGCGATCTCGTTCCCGTTCCGGTCGAAGATGACGCCGCGACTGGCGCGGATGGTGTTCACGCGCGTGCGCTGGTCGATGCTCTCTGCCAGGTAGGCCGATCGTCCCCACGTCTGCAACTGGGTCACGCGAACGACGAGCGCACCGAGCAGACACACGATGAGAACACAGATGCCGAACAGCCGGCGGCGCATCGACTGGTCGACATCGGACGAGGAACGCTTGAGATCGGCCACCTGACGGACATGGCGCTCGGGGCGCGCCGGCCGGCGTGGGCCCGTTGTGCGGCCGTGAGTCGTCGTGCGACGGGTCGTTTCTGACCGTGTCGGAGACGCGGAACGCGCACGGGACGGTGACGCCTGGGCGCGCGAGCGCGAAGTGGAACCCGTGGCGCGGGCAGTCCTGTCCCCCTGTCGCGCCGAGCCGTGACTACGACTTCCGCGCCTGATCTCCGCCGGGTTCGTCATGGTGCGTCCCCGACCGCCCTCTTCATCCTGCCGAACTGGTCGAGGGGGCTGACCTTCGACGCGATGACGTCGGAGTCAACCTTGCCCATTCCCGATGCGACCTCGACGGCGATGTCGGTCGGAACCGGCAGCATCTTCGTCTCGGTGCTCGGCACCAGTCCGAGTGCTGCGGCGCGGTCCGTCAGGTACGCGGGTGACTGGAACCGCGCCCGCTCGGCACGCAGTCTGTCGAAGTTGTTGCGCGCGCGGATGATGTCGCTGTTCAGCCTGTCGATGCGCATCTGGCGCTCGGCCATCTGTGTCTGCATCGCGGTGACGACGAACATGCTCCCCACCACGAACGTGGCGATGCCGAACACCTTTGCACCTGTCCGGCGTGGCCGTTCGACGAGCGTGAGTTCGGCACGCCCGCGTTCGCGCAGCGGGAGAACGTTCGGGAGACGGAGGGCGAATGCCATCACTTGCCCCCTTCGGCGATCTTCTCGACGACCCGGAGTCGTGCCGACGCGGCGCGCGGGTTCCTCGCGGCCTCCGCCGGGGTCGCCTCACGACGGACGCGCACCCGCTTGACCGTGGGTGCTGCACCGCATCCGCACGGAAGGTTGTCGGGGCACGTGCAACCCCCCGTCTCGGCCTCCCGCATGACGGCCTTGACGATGCGGTCCTCGCCCGAGTGGTACGACAGGACGGCGAGACGCGCGCCCGGTGCCAGCAGTTCGATGGCGGTGCGCAGAGCCACGGGCAGGATCTCGAGTTCCTGGTTCACCTCGATGCGCAGGGCCTGGAAGGTCCGCTTTGCAGGGTGACCACCGCGACGACGCGTGGCGGCGGGAATCGCATTGGTCACGACCTCTGCAAGGTGAGCCGTGCCGGTGATCGGTCGGTGGGCCACGATTGCCCGCGCGATGCGGGCAGCAAAACGCTCATCGGCGTGGTCGTGGATGATGGTGGCGAGCTGCCCTTCCGGGTACGTGTTGACCACGATGTCGGCCGACAGCCCGCGCGAACGGTCCATGCGCATGTCAAGCGGTGCGTCATGCCTGTAGGAGAAACCCCGCTCGGCCACGTCGAACTGCGGCGACGACACGCCGAGGTCGAAGAGGGCACCGGCAATCTCGCCGATGCCCTCCCCTTCCACCACTTGACCCACGGATTCGAAGCGGGCGCGCCGGAGGGCAGCGCGCCCGCCAAGACCTTCTGCATCAAGACGTCGCGCGGCTGCCGCGAGCGCTGCGTCGTCCTGGTCGATCCCGAGAAGAGTGACGTTCCCGTGTGCCGCGAGAACAGCAACAGAGTGTCCGGCACCGCCGAGCGTGGCGTCCACGAACGTGCCCGACGGCATCCCCGCAAACACCTCGACGATCTCGTCGAGCATCACGGATTCGTGGACGAAGTCGCTCATCGTGCGACCTCCGGGCCTCGGCAGCCTCCCGGACGGCAAATGCCGTCCTGATTTCTCCCAGGAGCAGGCGCGATGACAGCGGGCGGAGTTGGAGCTGACCACCGTGTCGTCCGGGAGACTGCCGAAGACCGCAGGTCCTCGGTTGGTTGAGCGGGAGAGAACTGCATGATGAATCACGCGTTCGCTCCAGCGATCTTTTCTGTGCCTTCGGCCGCGATGCGACCCTGGCGTTCGGGGTTCCAGATCTCGACCCTGTCGAATGCCCCGGTGACCACGATCTTCGAGTTGAGGTCGAGCCCCGCGTACTCGCGGAACTTCTCCTCGATGTTGACGCGGCCCTGCGCATCGACGACGACCTCGACCGTGTTCGACGCGAGCGCGCGCATCTCGTTGCGGTCGACCTCGCCCCGGCTGACCTTCCCCAGGATCTCGTTGGCGAGCGCCTCGAATGCCTCGGCCGTCAGGACGTCAACGCACTTGTCGCGACCGAAGGCCAGGTAGCAGCGCGGCTCCAGACGGGGACGGTACGGAGCAGGCAACGCCACGCGACCCTTTGGGTCGAGCTGTCGCTCATGCGCTCCAACGAACACTTCTCCGCCTCCCCTGCCGGAACGACCCTCGCCCCGTCAGTGGAAGTGACATTATCCCCACCAGCCC
>JBEDDY010000260.1:0-2983 GCA_041176025.1 Actinomycetota bacterium
GCGAAGGCCATCGTGAACTCGCCGCTGGTGAAGACCGCGGTGCACGGGGCCGACCCGAACTGGGGCCGCGTGGCCATGGCCGTCGGCAAGTGCAGCCAGTACGCGGACATCGACCAGGAAAGGGTGGTCATCCGCTTCGGCATGCAGGAGGTGTACCCGTCACGGGTTGATGACGCGGGCCTCGCGACACTGAGTGCGTACATGAAGGGCGACGACGTGCTGATCCACGTCACCCTGGACACCGGTGCCGCCTCGGCAACCGTGTGGGGCTGCGACCTCACCGACGGTTACGTGCGCATCAACGCCGACTACACCACTTGATCCGACTGCGTCGGATACACCACCCGAGCCGACATCGAGAGTTCAGCGGGAGCTGAGGTAGTCGTACACGCGGTATCTGTACGGCGCGATGCTCTTGTACTCAGCCACATTCTCGGGAATCTTCGACACCAGGTCGGCGAAGTCGTGCACCACGCGGTAGTCGCGCGCCATGAAGTCGCCGAGTCGTTCCACGTGGGTGCGGATCGTGAACAGCGTCGCCCCCGTCACCGGCAGGCGACGCAGTGTCTGCCACTCCACGCGGAACCACAAGTCGGCGATGTCCATGTCGGGCGTCGCGGGCGGCACGTCGGGCTGGAACAACGACGGGTGGTTCGCGAGTCCCCAGTTGATGCGCCACACGGGCTTCTCCACACTCAGGCGGCGGAGCATCGAGTTCACAGGCGAGTCCAGGTCGTCCGCGTACCGCGCGACCGGCCGGTGGATCGCCGACATCGTGCCGCCGATCTTCTCCGCGAGTCTCCACCGGTTCGGCGAGCACAGGACCGCGGCGGTCAGCACGGGTGTGCCGTGGACATCGTCCTGCAGGATGCACAGGTCGTCGGCGACACGCAGGGCCGCATCGACCAGCGCGTCGATGCCCGACTCCATCGAGAGCGGCTCACCCACCGACTGCAGGACGCCTGCAGCCACTTCGTCGCACGCCTCCTCCGCTCCGGGCAGGCACGCCACCACCTCCTGCGGTCGCTCATTGATGAGCATCCGTTTCATCGCGATCGTCGGTGCCCAGTCGTCGTCATGTGCCGACACCCACTGCGCGGGATCAAGAGGACGTGCACCGACCCGCAGGCGCACGGCATCGGATGACTGCGGCACCCAGGAATCGGGCACGGGGACGGAACGACGAATCCCCGGGCCTGAGCCCGGGGATTCGGAGGAAGGTTGCCGGTCGAACGGCACGAACGGATCGTGGTGGAACACGACCATGGTCGGGTCGTTACTTCGGAGGCATGCGGATGCCGCCATCCACCCGGATGGTCTCGGCATTCATGTAGCTGTTCGTGATGCACTCGAGCACCATCGACGCGAGCTGCTCGGGCTTGCCCAGCTTCTGCGGGAAGAGCACGCCCTTCTGCAGCTGCGACTTGAACGCCTCGCTCTGGTCGCCCTGGCCGTAGATCGGGGTGTCGATCAGGCCCGGTGCCACAGTGTTCACGCGCACGCCGACAGCGGCGAGGTCACGGGCGACCGGCAGGGTCATGCCGACGACGCCGCCCTTCGATGCGGAGTAGGCGTTCTGGCCGATCTGGCCGTCGAACGCGGCAACGGATGCGATGTTGACGATTGCACCGCGCTCGCCGTCCTCCAGCGGTTCGGTCTGGCTCATCGCGGTGGCCGCGATGCGGATCGCGTCGAACGTGCCGACGAGGTTGATCGCGATCACGCGCTTGAACGCCTCGATGTTGGCGGCCGACTCGTACTGGCCGTCCTTGCCGATCGTGCGCTGTGCCCAGCCGATGCCGGCCGAGTTCACCAGTGCACGGAGCGGCCCCATCGACTTCGCCATCTCGACGGCCGAGATGATGTCGTCGGTCTTGGTGACGTCCACCGGGCAGAAGGCGGCGTTGCCGACCTCCTTGGCGAGAGCCTCACCCTTTTCGCGCTGGCCCTCGAGGTCGGCGATGACGACCTTCGCACCACCCTTCGCGAGGAGACGGACCGATGCCGCACCGATGCCGGATGCGCCACCAGTGACGATTGCACTGATTCCCTTGAGTTCCATGCCCGACAACCTACGCAATCGGACGGTCATCGCCCCAACCGGGACGCAGGATGTGACGCCCGTTGCTAGCGGGCAACGGTGTGGGCGACGGCCATGGCGTCCACCATGTCGTTCATGCGGTCCCCGCTGTGGCCCTTGACCCAGCGGAACTCCACGTCCCCCCGGGCGTTCACCAGTTCGATGAACGGCTCCCACAGGTCGCGGTTCGCAACGGGCTGGCGCTGCGAGTTCTTCCATCCGCGGGCCAGCCACCCCTTCCACCAGCCGTCGGTGAAGCACTTCACCACGTAAGTCGAGTCCGCGACGATCACGATGGGACGCGGGTCGTCCTGGAAATGCTGCACGGCTTTCCACGCCGCCATGATCTCCATGCGCTGGTTCGTGGAGTGCGCCTCTCCCCCGCTGTCGCTGACTTCGCCGTTCGGTGCGGTGGCCCATGCCCATCCGCCCGGGCCGGGATTGCCGGAGCAGGCCCCGTCCGTGTAGATGATGACGGCTTCGGGACTATTCGGCACCGCACGATTGTTCACCAAATGTACGCACACAGCAACGACCCTCGTCATGGGAGAATCACACCGTGCTTTTTGACGGCTCATACCACCAGCTACCCGACACCGACCCGGGCGAGACTCAGGAGTGGCTTGAGTCCCTCGATGCAGTCGTGGACAAACTCGGCAAGAACCGCGCCCGTTACCTGCTCTCGCGTCTGCTCGCCCGCGCGCAGGAGACGCAGGTCAGCTTCCCGGCCAGCGTGTCGACGCCGTACATCAACACGATCCCGCGCGAGAACGAACCGTGGTTCCCCGGCGACGAGCACATCGAGCGCCGAATCCGCGCGTTCATCCGTTGGAACGCCGCCGTCATGGTGTCGCGCGCGAACCACACCACCGACGGCATCGGCGGCCACCTCTCCACGTTCGC
>JBEDDY010000261.1:0-7413 GCA_041176025.1 Actinomycetota bacterium
GCTGCAAGGGCCCGGGCAATCGAACGTCAGGGAATCCCGAACGCGATGCTCGCTCCGCATCTCATCGAGAAACACGCCCCGTTGACCCCCGCGGCCCGCGCCGTTCTCGAGAATCGACTCGGCCGTGGTGACCTCACGGCACGCGGGTACCACCGTGTGCGGCGTGTCGCGCGGACCATCGCCGACCTGCGCGACGGGGGCGACATGGTCGATGATCATCACGTCGAGAGTGCGATCAGCATGCGCACGGAACCGGCGAACAGGTGAGTGCGGCGGCACTCGCGGCGCTCCCGCTGCAGACGCACCGCCGGCTGCGGCGTCTCGTCGAGGCCGGTGAACCGGCTGATGTCTTCCGCGCCATTGTCGCGGGGGAGAGGGTCATTGACGGTGTCGACGACCGAGTGTGGCGCGCATGGCGGGACGTGGGTGGTCTGGACGATGCAATGGCCGACAGGTGCGCGGAGCACGGGATATCGGTCGTCAGCATGCGTGACGATGCATATCCGGTCTGCCTGGCCGACGACCGTGAGGCTCCCGCGGTCCTCTTCCACAGGGGTGACCTCACCGTGCTGTCGCGAAGGCGTGCCGGCATCATCGGCACCCGCACGGCGTCGTTGTCCGGGTGCAACTTCGCGCGGATGCTGGGTCGTGACCTCGCGCTGAATGACGTTGCCGTTGTGTCCGGTCTCGCGCGCGGGATCGACGTCCATGCGCATCGTGGTGTCTGTGGCGAGTCGACAGGTGCAGCCGTCGCGGTGGTGGCGTGCGGTCTCGACGTCGTGTACCCACCCGAGCACGGGCTCGAATGGGATGCGGTCGTCGACCGGGGCGTGCTCCTGAGTGAGGCGCCGCCCGGCACGCCGCCCGAGACCCACAGGTTCCCGCTGCGCAACCGCATCCTCGCGGCGCTGAGCGAGGTTCTGGTGGTGGTCGAGTCACGCGCGCGCGGTGGCTCCATGATCACGGTCCGCGAGGCTCTGAAACGCGATGTCACGGTGATGGCCGTTCCCGGTGCACCGTTCTCGCCGGTCAGTGACGGCACGAACGCATTGCTGAAGGACGGGTGCGAGCCGGTGACCGACGTCAGCGACGTGCTCGTGGCTCTCGGGTTGACAACGGCCTCGTGCCGTCGCGGTGCCGACACCCGCGAGGCCCCGACGGCGGACGAGCGGGGCGTGCTCGTTGCGTGCACCGCGAGAGCGGTCACCGTGGATGAGATCGTGATGACACTCGGCATTCCGGTCTTCGAGGCGGGCGTGCTGCTCGGTCGTCTGGAGACGAAGGGCTGGGTGCAGCAGGTCAACGGCTGGTGGGAGGCACTCACCTAGCAACCACGCGGAAGTACGGTGGAGCACATGGGCGGAGCAGCCAGGGCGACATCATGCACCACCACGGACGCGTACGAGATCCCCCGCTACGTGCGCACCCTCCGTGTCGCCGATGCCACCAGGCAGATGCGCGCCGCCGACCTGGAGGCGGCGGCCCGTCGCTTCGTGGTCATGGGTGTGCACGACCCGCGTCTCGTCGAGCCGTCCCACGTGGCCGCATACGTGGAGTCGCTCGAGAACTCGGGACTCACGGTCGAGACAGTCGCCCAGGTGGCGTCCGTGCTGTCGTCGTACTTCGCCTGGCACTGCCGCGAGTTCCCGTCGAAGAGGGGAGAGCCCGCCCGGGTGAACGTCGGCCGGGCCGGCGCCCCCGTCCACTCGCCCAGATGCCCGGACTGCGCAAACGCAGTCGTGACGGCTGCGGACCGTGGTTCGAACCTGAAGGGTGCATGCGAAGTGCGCGACTCGCGGCTCCCGCACTGGCGAGTCGCCGAGTACGAGGCATCGCTCACGGCATCCGCGGCGAACACCCGGGCCGCGTACCGGAGGGACACCGAACTGTTCGCGGAGTGGATGCTGACAGTCGCGCCATCGGCCGGGCCGGCGCACACGGAGAAGGAGCATGTGCGCGAGTACCTCGCCGTTCTCCACGAAGCAGGTGCGACGTCGCGCACGGTGGCGCGCCGCATCGCGTCGTTGCGCCGCTATTTCACGTGGGCGGTGCGGGAGGGGATCGCGGGGTCGGATCCCACCGTCGCGGTGCACACCCCGACCACGAAGGGGCGTCTCCCCAGGCCCATCGACGTCGAGACCGTCGCTGCGCTCGTCTCCACCGAGGACGAAACCGCACCGGAATGGCGCCGGGCCCGTGACCGTGCGGTGCTCGAGATCCTGTACGGCAGCGGTCTGCGCGTGTCGGAGGTGTGCGGGCTCACCCTGCAGAGCCTCGGCAACAACGGCACCACCGTCCGGGTGACGGGAAAGGGCTCGAAGGAACGCATCGTGCCGCTCAGCAACCAGGCGATCCGTGCGATCGAGCGTTGGTCGACGGTGCGCCGGGAACTCGTCCCGGGGGACCCGGTCGCGGCGCTGTTCCTGACCGCGCGTGGGAATGCCGTCACGCGCCGTGACGTCGCCCGGTTGCTTGACGACGCGGCAGAACGTGTCGGGTTGCCGGGTGGCACCCATCCGCACGCACTCCGTCACTCCTTCGCCACGCACCTCATGGACAACGGTGCCGACACCCGCAGCATCCAGGAACTGCTCGGCCACAGCGACGCGAGCACCACGCAGCGGTACACGCACGTCAGCAAGGAGAAGCTGCGCCTCGCCTACTCGGAGACGCACCCGCGCGCATGAACGCCATCCCCCAACGATTCGGGATCGAGACCGCATGGCAGTCGTGGCACGACTCCCGGGAACCGATGGCGCGCGAGTGGCTCGTGGTCCATTACGCATCACTCGTCAAGTTCGTTGCGGGTCGTCTCGCGGCCGGCCTGCCTCGCAGCGTCGACACGGGTGACCTCGTCAGTGCCGGTGTGTTCGGTCTGATGAACGCGATCGAGCGTTTCGACCCGGCGAACGGCGCGAAGTTCGAGACGTACGCGATCCCGCGCATCCGCGGCGCCATCCTCGACAGTCTCCGTGCGCTCGACTGGGTGCCGCGATCGGTGCGGTCACGGTCACGCTCGGTACAGGACGCGATCTCGACGCTGGAGCACGAGCTCGGCCGCACACCGACCGATGAGGAGATTGCGGCGTCACTGAAGATCACCACGGAGGAACTGGAGCAGTGGCTGGCGGACATCGCCGCCGGCTCGGTGGGCCCTCTCGACCATGTCGCGATGGATTCGGCGCCCAGCGACAACACGAACGAACTGCAGCCGGGCCACGCGCTCGAACAGCAGGAACTGCGCGATGCGATGCGGTCGGAGATCACCCGTCTCCCCGAGCGCGAGCAGGCCGTGTTGATCCTGTACTACGAGGACGGACTGACGCTCGCCGAGATCGGCGAGGCCCTCGGGGTCACCGAGAGCCGCGTGAGCCAGATCCACACCAAGGCGGTCCTGCAGTTGCGCTCGCGTCTCGCGTCCGCCGGCATGGCCTGACGCACGGCACCGACCCCGCATCACGTCCACACATTCAGGGCATGCTCATTCGTCTTGCCGCCCTGTTCCAGTTCTGTGTGGTCCCGCCCCCGCACGCGGTCCTGCCCGGGCCGGTCGTGCGGCCGTACGTGGCACCGGCATGCGAGAGATGTGCCGGTCACCGCGGTGTCACCGTGGCGGTCGCCGGACCGGTGCGGGCGATCGTCCACGGCGTCGTCACGTTCGACGGCCCGGTCGGAAACCGGAGGTTCACGGTGCTTCAGATCGGACCCGACCTGCGTCTCACCTACGGGGACCTCGCCGGTGAACGGTGGGAGAGGGGGACTGTGGTGTCGCGGGGGACTGTCCTCGGCACCGCCGCGGGTGTGATGTATCTCGGCGTCCGCAGGGCCGGACGCCCGGTGGACCCGGGTCTCGTGGTGGGCCGGCCGGGGGCACGATTGGTGCTTCCCGCGTCACTTTCATGCCCCGAAGCACCCTTTTGGCCCGCTGGGTTGCCCCGATAGCATGGCCGACGGCCTCGGAACCCCGGGACCACGACAAATACATGCACTCAGGCCACCTGCGGTCGCTTCGGCGTCGGACCTGGGTGTGGGAAACCGCAGAAGGAGAAAATCATGGCCGTCGTCACCATGCGACAGATGCTCGAAGCTGGCGTCCACTTCGGACACCAGACCCGCCGTTGGAACCCCAAGATGAAGCAGTTCATCTTCGGCGAGAAGAACGGCATCCACATCATCAACCTCGACCAGACGCTCGAGCGCACCGAGACCGCGTACGCATTCGTGCGTGACCTCGTGGCCAACGGCGGCACCGTGCTGTTCGTCGGCACGAAGAAGCAAGCCCAGGACCCGATCCGCAGCTACGCCGAGAAGTGCGGCATGCCGTGGATCAACGAGCGTTGGCTCGGCGGAATGCTCACCAACTTCGAGACCATCTCGAAGCGTGTCAGCAAGATGCAGGAGTACGAGCGCATGAAGGCATCTGGCGAGTTCGACGCCATGCCGAAGAAGGAGGCACTCCTTCTCACCCGTGAGCTCGAGAAGCTGCAGAAGAACCTCTCCGGCATGGCCAACATGACCCGTCGTCCCGACGCCGTGTTCGTGCTGGACACCATGAAGGAGCACATCGCGGTCACCGAGGCCAACAAGCTGAAGATCCCCGTGGTCGCAGTCGTCGACTCGAACGTCGATCCCGACGCCGTGCAGTACCCGATCCCGGGCAATGACGACGCCATCCGTGCGAACGATCTCCTCACCCGCGTCATCGCCGAGGCCGTCATCGAGGGCCGCTTCATCAACCAGAAGCGCAACCCGCATGCAGCCGCGGCGGCAGCTCCGGCAGCCGCGCGCACGCCCGAGCAGGAGGCGGCCTTCGAGGCACAGCAGGCCGGGCGGCCGGCCCGCCTCGCCGCAACCAAGACCACCGAAACCCCCGCGGAGTAGTCACCCCCATGTCCTACACAGCAAAAGACGTAGCGAGCCTGCGCGCCACCACCGGCGCCGGCATGATGGATTGCAAGAAGGCACTCGAGGAGAACGGCGGCGACATCGAGGCCGCCAAGCAGTGGCTCCGCGAGAAGGGTCTGGCGGCATCGGCCAAGCGCGACGACCGTGACAATGCCCAGGGGCTCGTCTCGATCCTCGTCGAGGGCAACGTTGCCGCCATGGTGCACATGAAGTGCGAGACCGACTTCGTCGCCTCCAGCGACGGGTTCAAGGACGCAGCACTCGCCCTCACGAAGGCCGTCCTCGCAAAGGGCGAGTCCGCAGTGGCGGAGCAGGCCGCAGTCATCGACGACCTGAAGATCACGCTCAAGGAGAAGATCGAGGTCGGCTCCGTCGTTCGTTACGAGGCCGCTGCCGGCAACGTCATCGACATCTACGAGCACATCCAGGGCGGTCGCGGCGTGAACGGCGTTCTCGTCGAGATGTCCGGTGCAACCCAGGAACTCGCCCACGACGTGGCGGTGCACATCGCGTTCGCCCGACCGAAGTACCTGAAGCGCGACGAGGTCCCCGCTGACGTGCTGGAGAAGGAGCGCCAGACGCTCGAGACCATCACCCGCAACGAGGGCAAGCCCGAGAATGCGATCGCCAAGATCGTCGAGGGCCGCATCGGCGGTTTCTACAAGGACATCTGCCTTCTCGAGCAGCCGTACGCCAAGGACGACAAGGTGAGCATCGAGAAGCTCATCGGGTCGGCAACCATCGTGCGCTTCGCACAGCTGGAGATCGGCTGACATGTCGAAGCGGCCGGCCTGGTCACGCGTGGTGCTGAAGCTCTCGGGCGAGGCACTCGCTGAACCGACCGGTTTCGGCCTCGACAATTCCGTCCTCACGCAGGTCGCCCACGAGGTGCGCGAGGCACGCGAGGAACTGAACGTCGACATCGCCATCGTCGTCGGTGGAGGCAACTTCTGGCGCGGCCTGAAGGGCGCCGGCCAGGGCATGGACCAGGCCCAGGCCGACTTCATGGGAATGCTCGCCACCGTCATGAACGGCCTCGCGCTGCAGGATGCGCTCGAACGCGCCGGCCAGCACGCACGAGTGATGTCCGCGATCGAGATGCCGAAGGTCGCCGAGCCCTACATCCGCCGCCGCGCGGAGCGTCACCTCGAGAAGGGCCGCGTCGTCATCCTCGCCGGCGGAACGGGCAACCCGTTCTTCACGACAGACACCGCCGCCGCACTGCGTGCCGCGGAGATCGACGCACAGGCGATCCTCAAGGGGACGCACTCCGGTGTCGACGGTGTGTACACCGCAGACCCGAAGGTCGACAAGAGCGCGACGCGATACGACCGCATCAGCCACATGGACGTCATCACCAAGGGACTGAAGGTCATGGACTCCACCGCCATCACCTTCTGCATGGAGAAGAACCTTCCCATCGTCGTGTTCGACCTGCTCGCGAAGGGCAATGTCAAGTCCATCCTGCAGGGCGAGCCAGTCGGTACGCTGGTCGGGTGACCGAAGAGACACTTCTCGACGCCGTCGACAAGATGGAGCGTGCCATCGAGCATGTACAGGGACAGTTCGCAAGCGTGCGCACCGGACGCGCGAATCCCGCACTCGTCGAGAAACTCCTCGTCGACTACTACGGTGCCCCCACCCCGCTCCAGCAGCTGGCGGGTTTCCAGGTGCCCGAGGCCCGCACGCTCGTCGTGAAACCGCATGACCGCGGGGCGCTGGCCGCCATCGAGAAGTCGATCCGCGACAGTGACCTCGGTCTCCAGCCATCGAACGACGGCATCGTCATCCGCCTCTCGTTCCCGGCCCTCACCGAGGAGCGCCGCAAGGAGTACGTGAAGGTCGTGAAGAACATGGCCGAGGATGCCCGCATCGCGGTGCGCAACGTCCGCCGCGACGCCCGCAAGACCCCGGAAACCGCCGAGAAGAACTCCGAGATCTCGAAGGACGACCTCGAGCGCGCCGAGAAGGAACTGGACAAGCTGACCCAGGACCACGTGGCGAACATCGACAAGGCCGTGGCCCGCAAGGAGCAGGAATTGCTCGAGGTCTAGGGCCCCGGATGCGGGTTGCCCACGGCGCCGCCCCCGACACAACTAGTTTGGGTGCAAACGAATCAGGGGGAACCCATGAGTGACGACATCTGGCGCAAGCGCGACGACACAACGGGCGGGGCGAAGACCCCCGACTACGGGACCGACTACGGCTCCGACTTCGGAACCATCCAGTTCGCCGACGACCCCACGTCCGAGCCGGCCATCACCTTCGCCGACACCGACTCTACCGGCCTGCCGCACTGGACCGAGCCGCCCACCGGCGAGATCCCGCGCCCGGCCGTCGATGACGATGACGACGCCGACGTGTGGTCCACGTTCCAGCAGCCGAGCCAGCCGACGCGCCGTCCGGACCGCATCACCATCGGTGGCGAATCCACGGCCGAGCGTGCACGCCCGCGCGACACCACTGCAGACGTCCCGCGCGACATCACCGGTGGCGCCAGCCGACCGA
>JBEDDY010000262.1:0-2847 GCA_041176025.1 Actinomycetota bacterium
TCGATGGAAACGGTGATGCGGCTCATACCGCCAGTGTGCCTCAGATCAGGCGTGAGCGCCCACACGGCGCAACTCTTCGGCCGCCTGTTCGGGCGGAATGATGTTGATCATCACGCCGGTGCCGCGTTCGAAGCCCGCCACGGTGGTGAGTTTCGGGAAGAGGTGCACGTGCCAGTGGAACTGGCCCGAGTGATGCGCCGGTGCGGTGTGGAACACCAGGTTGAACGCCACGTCGCCGATGGTCGCCACGATCTGGCGCATGGCATCGCGGATGGCGATGCCGACGCCCGTCGCCTGTTCGTCCGTGCAATCGGTGATGTGCTGGCAGTGCGAGCGCGGCATGATCAGCAGCTCGTAAGGGCTGCTGCTCCAGTACGGGCACACGACGACGGCGTGCTCGTTCTTCAGGACGAACCTCTCGCCGTCGGCCTCGACGTCACTGGTGGTGCACACGATGCAACCGCCCTTGAAACGCTCGAACGCACGCTCTTCCTCGAGAATCTCGCCCGGGACGAACGGCAGGCCGAGCAACTGGCCGTGCGGGTGGGCGAGCGATGCGCCCGCCTCGCGGCCGTGGTTCACGATGGCCTGGGTGTAGCGGATGTTCGGCATCTCGCTGTGCGCACGGAAGCGCGCGCGGAGCGTACGCATCATGTCGGCGATCACTTCGTCCGTGAAACGCTCGAGCCGGTCGTCGTGGTCACGGGTGAAGACGAACACCTCGTGGACGCCGCTCGCCTCTGCCATGACGTGGACGGGGCCCATGTTGCGGACCGACAGTGTCTCGTCGCCGACGAACGCGGGGTACCTGTTCTGCACGACGCGCATCGTCCAGTCACCGTTCCCGTCGAGCACCTCGGTCAATGACGGGTCGGGGTTGACGGCATCGGGGCAGAAGGGACAGGGGAGGCTCGGGTCGGACTCGACCTGGGTGGCACGCGGCGCGAAGTCAGTGGTGCGCTTGGCGCGGTCCGGAACGATGGTGACCCACCGGCCGGTCAACAGGTTCAGACGAAGTTGACTCACTGCCCATGAAGGATAGGTCTGAACCGTGCACTTGGGGTGCCAACCACCTATGCGGGGCAATACACGGACACATGTCGCCGTGACTCGGGGGTGAAGGCGGTCGAACCGCCGTCGGCGTGGCGTTCGAGGAGCCGCAGCCCTGCCCGCCCGGTGAGAGCGTCGAGTTCATGGGGAAGGAGGTACCTCACCGCCCACGGGCGGAGCCTCACCGGCGCCCCGTTCACCAGTTCGACGAACTGGCCGACGATCCTCTGTTCGGTCTCGTCGTGGCGGCTCACGTTCAGCACCACCGAATCGGTGGTGATCGAGCGGATGGAGACGCTGTCGCCGCCGGTGTCCGCACCGGGGACGAACGCGTCGATCACCAGCCGGCCCCCGTCGCGCAGGACCGAACGCACCAGCACGAGGCACCTCGTCATCGCCCCCGTGTCGGCCAGGTTGAAGAACGTGTTGTACCCGCAGAACACGAGGTCGTACTCGCCGCCGGGAAGGGACTCGGAGAAGTCCCCGATCAGCAGTTCGGCGGACGCGAGCGATGCGACGGTGCGGGCGCGCTCGATCATTGCAGCGGATGAGTCCACCCCGGTCAGTCGGTCGGCAGTGCCGGCACGCGCGGTTGCCAGCCTGTCGAGCAGCCGCCCGGTGCCCACGCCCAGTTCGAGGATGTCGGCCGGACGGAGGGGGAGGTGCCGCGCGAGTGCGTCGACGAGGTCATGGTCGCCGAGCGACCGGTACCACTCGTCGTACACGTCGGCAAAGGCGTCGCCGTACGACGACGGTGTGTACCCATGCAGCCCGAAAGGGTTGTCGCTCACCGTGCCATTCCACCACGACAAGGGTGGATGAACCACATCGGTAGCCTGAGTCGCATGCCGGGTGCATCTGTCGCGAAATGGGTCTATCTCGACCACGCCGCGTCCACGACCATGCACCCCGCTGCCGTCGAGGCGATGTCGCACTACCTCGCCGGGGGGCACGCCAACCCGTCGGGTTCGCACAGGATGTCGCGCGACTCGCGCAAGGTGATCGACGAGGCCCGCGACATCGTGGCGTCGATCATCGGGTGCAAGCCGGGCGAGGTCATCTTCACGAGCGGCGGCACCGAGGGCGCCAACGCGGCAGTTCTCGGTGCGGTGCGTCGTCACGGGGGCCGCGCCGTGTGCCCGGCTGCCGAACACCATGCCGTGCTGCACTGCGTCGAGCACGTCGGTGGCACCGTCGTCGCGGTGACGTCCGGTGGCACCGTCGACCTCGCCGATCTCGAGCGTGTCCTGCGCGAGGACCCCGGTGTTTGCGTCGTGTCGGTGATGGCAGTGAACAACGAGGTGGGCAGCATCACCGACCTCGCTGCGGTGTCGCGCATCGTGCGTGAGCACGCCCCGCGCGCGGTTCTCCACACCGATGCGGTGCAGGCTGCCAGCTGGATCGACCTCGCCTCGTTGTGGCCCCACGTGGATGTGCTCACGCTGTCGGCGCACAAGTTCGGCGGCCCGAAGGGTGCCGGCATCATGGTGCAGCGCGACGGCGTCGTCCTCGAGCCACTCATCCTCGGCGGCGGTCAGGAACGCGACCGTCGCAGCGGCACGCACAACACCGCCGGCATCGTCGGCACCGCGGTTGCCCTCGCCGTCAACAACAACGGCCGACAGGGGAACGTCGAGCGTCTGACCCGCCTGCGCCGGCGGCTCGTCGACGGCATCACGTCAGCCGTCCCGTGCGCCACGGAGACCCTGGCTGATTCCGTCGCCGGTGTCGCACACGTGTGTTTCGAGGGGCTCGAGAGCGAGTCCCTTCTCTTCCTGCTCGACGAACAGGGAGTCT
>JBEDDY010000263.1:0-2526 GCA_041176025.1 Actinomycetota bacterium
GTACTGCACCGCGACAGCCGTTGACCTCCGGTACCTCTCGGCTTGTGCGGCAACGACCAGTCCCTCGCGGTTCGTGAAGGCCCGGTACAGGATCGGTGCGGTGACACCGCACTCCTCCGCGATCGTGTTCGTGCGGATCGCCACCTCACCACCGTGTTCGATCACCTCGATGGCACGTTCGAGAATGCGCTCGCGGGCCGGCATCGACTCAGTGGCGGGAGATGCGGACATGTCGGAGAATTTACGCTATCGGACCATCGCCACGGCAAGAGCTGCCGTGACCACGTGCCCGGCACCGGCCAGAGCGCCGACTGCCGCCCTCATCGTCGCGCCCGTGGTCACGACATCGTCGATCACGACGACACGGACGTGACCCCGGTGGGCGCGGGCGACGAACCCCACCGAATGACGGCGTTGCTCGCGTGACGACCCCGTCTGCCTGCTGTCACCGACACGACGCAGTGTCCGGCGGGCAGGGATGCCGACCAATGCCCCGAGATGGCGTGCGATCAGTTCGGCGTGGTCGATCCCCCGCTCCATCCGGCGCAGTTCCGACGTCGGTGCCCACGTGATGAGTTCTGTCCCCCCGGGGACCATCGGCACCAGGAGTGCCGCGAGGGCGAGGGCATTCGCCCGTTCGTTCCGGAACTTCAACCCGACGATCGCATCGCGGGTCTCCCCCTCGAATGACGATGCGGCCAGGATGTCGAACCGCACGGTGCGTCCCGTTCCCGTCGGTGCAGCATCGGTACGGTGTAATGCCATGGCGACTGCCCCCCTTCGTCCGCTGCGCGAGCAATTCGCCGAGCGGTTCCTCAGATGTGCGCTCGGCCTGGCAGGTTTCGGCGCGGGCATCGCCTTTTTCGTGAAGTCGCATGTCGGGGTCCCTCCGTGGGACGTCTTCCACCAGGGAATCAGTGAGCACACGGGGCTCGGGCTCGGCACCGTCCTCATCATCGTGGCGTTCCTCGTGCTCCTGCTGTGGATCCCGCTGCGCCTGCGGCCGGGACTGGGCACCATCATGAACGCCGTCGAGATCGGTCTCGTCGAGAACCTCGTGCAGAGTCACGTGCCGGACGCCGGGAACATGGCCGTCCGCATCCTCTACGTGGTCATCGGCATGTGTGCCATATCGGCCGGCTCGGGGCTCTACATCGGGGCCCAGTTCGGCTCGGGACCGCGAGATGGGTTGATGCTCGGCCTCAACCAGCGCTTCGGCATCAGCGTCCGGCTGGCACGCACCGCAGTCGAGATCACGGTGATGATCATCGGCATCTTCCTCGGTGGTTCCATCGGCGTCGGCACTTTCGTGTTCGCGCTCGGCATCGGCCCGATGGTGCAGGTCACGCTGCGCATGTTCCGCATGAATGCACAAGAGCGCCTCGCCGCAGAGGGCGAGGCGCTCGAGGCCTGAATCTCGGTTGTCGGCCGGGCCCGCCGATCAGTAGCGGTAGTGCTCCGGCTTGAACGGACCTGACGGGTCGAGGTCGAGGTACTCGGCCTGTTCGTCGGTCAGTTTCGTGAGCTTCACGCCGAGTGCGTCCAGGTGCGCGCGCGCCACCTTTTCGTCGAGGTGCTTCGGCAGCACGTACACACCCGTCGGGTAGTTCTCGAGGTTGTTGAACAGCTCGATCTGCGCGATGACCTGGTTCGAGAACGAGCAGCTCATCACGAAGCTCGGGTGGCCCGTGGCGCATCCGAGGTTCACGAGGCGACCCTCGGCGAGCACGATGACCGCATGACCGTCGGGGAACGACCAGAGGTCGGTGCCGGGCTTCAACTCGTCGCGCGTGGCATTGCTGCGTGACAGCCCCGCCATGTCGATCTCGTTGTCGAAGTGGCCGATGTTGCAGACGATCGCGTTGTGCTTCATCTTCGCCATGTGCTCGGCCGTGATGATCGCCTCGTTGCCGGTGGCGGTCACGAAGATGTCGGCCTCGCCGAGCGCGGACTCGAGCGTGTTCACCTCGTAGCCCTCCATCGCGGCCTGGAGCGCGTTGATCGGGTCGATCTCCGTCACGATGACACGGGCGCCCTGGCCGCGCAGCGACTGCGCACAGCCCTTGCCCACGTCTCCGTAGCCGCAGACGACCGACAGCTTGCCTGCGATCATCACGTCGGTGGCGCGGTTGATGGCATCGATCAGCGAGTGGCGGCAGCCGTAGAGGTTGTCGAACTTGCTCTTCGTCACCGAGTCGTTCACGTTGATGGCCGGGAACAGCAGCTCGCCGTCCTTCGCCATCTTGTAGAGGCGCTTCACGCCGGTCGTGGTCTCTTCGGTCACGCCCTTGATGTGCTTCGCCATGTCGCCCCACTTGGAGGGGTTGGTCTTCAGCGAGCGCTGGAGCAGTCCGAGGACGATCGCAAGCTCCGGGTTCGACGCACTCGTCGGGTCCGGCACCTCGCCCTTTGCCTCGTACTCGGCGCCCTTGTGCACGAGCAGGGTCGCGTCACCACCGTCGTCGAGGATCATGTTCGCGTGCCCGCCGTCGGGCCAGGTCATCATCTGCTCGGTGCACCACCAGT
>JBEDDY010000264.1:0-5247 GCA_041176025.1 Actinomycetota bacterium
ACGTCACCCGCACCTGGCCGATGTCGAATGATGCGTCCGCGAGTTCGTGGAACCGGAACGTGCCGCTGAACAGGTCAAGGGTGACGGGGAACGCGGGCGGGCAGATGATCCGGCCGAACGCATCACGCACCGACGAGCCGTCCTCCTGGGCAGGTGCGTAGATGTCCATCTCGTTGCCCTTCTCCAGCAGGGGCTGGAAGAACGGGATTCCCTGCACGTGATCCCAGTGCAGGTGCGTGACGAGTGCCGTGCCCCTGAACGACTCGCCCCTGAACTTGTCACCGAAGTAACGGATTCCGGTTCCCATGTCGAGAACGATGGGCATCGTTCCCGGTGCCTCGATCGACACGCACGAGGTGTTGCCGCCGTAGCGGGCGGTGGCAGGACCGTGGCACGGCGTCGAACCACGCACGCCATGAAACGTCACTTTGAACGGTGTGTCCCCCACATGCGTCACGCTACGCACCGTTCGACGATCGGTAAACAGCCGGCCGGGGTGACGGTTGTCGCACGGCGGACGGCTACCGTCTCACGCATGGGCAGCCCGATCACATCCGCGACCGTCTCGGCCAATGGCGTCGACTTCACCTATCTGGAGTGTGGCTCGGGCCCGCTTGCCCTGTGCCTCCACGGGTTCCCCGACAGTGCGCACTCTTGGCGTCACCTCCTCCCCGCACTTGCCGACGCGGGCTTCCGTGCGGTCGCTCCTTTCACCCGCGGGTACGCGCCGACGAGCGTGCCGGCGGACGGCTTCTTCCAGACCGGCGCCCTGTCGGCTGACGCGAACGCCCTGCACGAGGCACTCGGCGGCACGTCGGATGCCGTGATCATCGGACACGACTGGGGTGCGCCGTCCGTCTACGGCGCTGCGGGCAGTGCACCCGAGCGTTGGAAGCGAGTGGTCGGCATGGCCGTTCCCCCCGGTGGCGCCATGAACATGGCCTTCGTCACGAACCTGGCCCAGGTGAAGCGCAGTTGGTACATGTTCTTCTTCCAGCACGGCCTCGCCGACATGGTGGTGCCCGCGAACGACATGGCGTTCATCGACATGCTGTGGGAGGACTGGTCGCCCGGCTTCCCCGCCGCCGAGGACATCGCGAACGTGAAGGACTGCCTGCGTGACCCCGCGAACATGACCGCCGCGCTCGGCTACTACCGGGCGACACTCGGTGCCGGCGTGCGAAACCCCGACTACGACCTCATCCAGATGGCCGGCGCCGGCGAGCTCTCCCAGCCGACGCTGTACCTGCACGGCCGCAACGACGGCTGCATCGGGGTGGAGGTTGCCGAGTCGGCGCGCGCCATGTGCCCCTGGGCCCGAATCGAGATCGTCGAGAACGCCGGTCACTTCATGCAACTTGAACAACCGGCCGTCGTGAACAGGCTGATCGTCGACTTCGTCACGGCAGCCTGAGCAGCGCGGACTCCTCCGTCACGAGTCCCTCACGCACGAGGGCATCGATCAGCGACATCGCACGGGGGACGTCAGTCGTCAGAGACATCGCGGCAACGAGTTCCTCCCGCGTGCGGCCACCGTCATTCAGTGCTCGCATCGCCCGTCCGCGCGCCTGGCGGTCTGACCCCTCGAAACGGGCCTGCGGCTTGCTGGCACCTGCCGAAGCGGGTGCGGGGTCGTCGACGGCCGGGTCACCTGCCCATCTGCACTCGGCACGCACGGGGCATTCACCGCACCTCGGCGACCGCGCAACGCACAACCTGGCACCGAAATCCATCATGATCTGGTTCCATTCCCATGCGCTCCCCGTCGGGACCAGTTCGTCCGCTCGCCGCTGGAGTTCCTTCGCCTTCATGGGGCGTCCGGCGAGACGCGAGAGGACACGCGAAACATTCGTGTCGACGACGGCGACATCCATGGAATGCGCGAACGCAAGCACGGCACGCGCCGTGTACTGGCCGACCCCGGGGAGGGACAGCATCCCCTCGATCGTGCGGGGCATCTCGCCGGCATGGTCGCGCACGACGGCGATTGCCGTCTCCCGCAGGTTCCGGCAACGACGCGGGTAGCCGAGCCCCTGCCACAACTGGAGGGCATCACCCAGCGGCGCGTCGGCCAGCGCGTGCGGCGTGGGGAAGGCCCCGATGAACGCCTCGTACTTCGGCAACACCCGCGCCACGGAGGTCTGCTGGAGCATCACCTCGCTGACGAGCACCAGCCACGGGTCGTTGGTGCGGCGCCACGGCAGGTCCCTCAGTTCGGCACCACCCCACGCGAGGAGCGCGGCGACGGTGCGTTCGTCGCGGGTTACGCGCCCCACACATCCTGACCGTCGTACGGACGACGACGGGCCGGTGCGAACTCGCGCTTCCACACCATGACGCGGCGCCTGAAGTAGCACACTTCCTTGCCGTCCTGGTTGAAGCCCTTCGTCTCGACGGTGACGATGCCGCGGTCGTTCTTCGACTTGCTCTCCGCGATCTCCAGCACGCGGGTCTCCGCGTGGATGGTGTCACCGTGGAACGTCGGGAACTTGTGCTGGAGCGTCTCGACCTCGAGGTTCGCGATGGCGGCACCGCTCACGTCGGGAACGCTCATTCCGAGGACGAGCGAGTAGACGAGGTTGCCGACGACGACGTTGCGTCCCTGCACGCTCTCGCCCGCGAACCAGTCGTTCGTGTGCAGCGGGTGGTGATTCATGGTGATCATGCAGAAGAGATGATCGTCGTACTCGGTGATGGTCTTGCCGGGCCAGTGACGGTAGATGTCACCGACGGTGAAATCCTCGAGGCAGCGACCAAAGGGGCGTTCGTGTGTCGTCATGAACGACGACGCTAATCCGGCTGTGCGTGACCGCCCGTATCGTCGTTGTACTCGAGGTCGCCGGGCTTGAACTTCGGCATCTGGAACTGGCCAGTGCGGTCGCGCGGTGCGTATCTCTCCACCCAGTCGGCCGTGGTCAGACCACGCTCCGCCTGGGACGACGCGACCTTGCGAAGGTCGACGAGCTTGTGCGTGCGGTCGATGGAGAACGGCCCGTAGCGCAGGGAGAGATAGCTCACCCACCCCACGAAGATGGGCAGCCAGTACTGGGCCACGCGGTACGACAGCACACCCACGGCGGCCGTGGAGCCGGCAAGACCGAAACCGGTGAGCGTCGGGATGTACACACCCTCGACGATGCCGAGACCACCCGGGGTGAACGGGATGACCGACAGGATGTTCGCGAGTCCGAACGACACGATGAGGGCATCCCAACCGACGGTGCCGCCGAAGGCGCGCAGGAACACCCACAGCGACGCCGCATCGACCAGCCAGTTGACGAGCGCCCAGATGATGACGCGCGTGCGGAGCTTGCGGTCCCTCCAGAGGTCCTCGATGCGGTTCCCGAGATGCGAGAGCACCTCGGCCGCATGGTGCTCGTCGAAGCGGAACCGTCGTGCCAACGCGCGCACGGCCCGTTCGGTGCGTCCCTGTCCCTCGACGAGCCCGAACACGACGAACCCGGCAAAGGCCATGAGGATGATCCCGACGATTGCGGCGGTGGTGTAGATCGGGCTCATGCCGCGGCTGGGGATCGACACGATGAGACCGAACCACAGGATCAAGTTGAGCACGACGGCCGACCCGATGCCCGCCGTCGCCAGCGCGAACGCCGCGTCGGGACCCTTGATCGAGCTCATGGTGAGCAGCCGGTAACCGAGGGCCGTGCTCGCCGCACTGCCGCCGGGCATGATGTTGCCGAGTGCCTTCGTGCTCAGCTGGATGCGGAAGAGCCGCAGCACAGGCAGGCCGTCACCGTGCTCACCGAGAGCAGCCTTCGTGAGCATCGAGTAGGCGAACAACGAGAAGGCCTGCAGGCCGAGCCCGACGATGAGCAGGTTCGGCTCGATCTTGTTCAGGTCATGCGCCGCAGACCAGAACTTCGGGATGAGCGGGAGCACGAAGACGTAGACGATGAAGCCGGCGGCGATCAGCCGCAGTGTTCGCCCGAGGCCGGACTTCTTCTCAGACATCCACACCACTCTTGTCGGCGGGCGCGCCCGTCACGGGGAATGCCGAGATGAGTTCCTCGAGCGTGCGGCGCACGTTGCGGTCGAGCGGTGCGGTCGACTTGCCGAGACGCACCACCACGAGGTCACGGTCGGGCACCACGAAGGTGAACTGCCCCTCGTAGCCGAACGCCGCCATCGCCCCGGGCAGTGCCGGCGGCAGCCACCAGTGTGCTCCGTAGCCTGCACCGGTCTCGTCGTCGGATGCCACCCACGCCCGGCCGTGGTCCACCCAGCCCCCGGGCAGGATGCGGGTGCCGTCCCACACGCCGTCGTTCAGGTACAGCCACCCGAACCGCGCGAAGTCCCGTGCGGTTGCGTACACGTACGACGACCCCACGAATGTCCCCGCCTTGTCGAACTTCGGCACCGCTGTCGTCATGCCGACGGGACCGAAGAGACGCTCGTTCATGAACGCGAGTGTCCTTGTGTTCGACGGCGGATGGTCTCCGAGCGCCCGCGCGAGGACACGGGTGACGAGATTGGTGGTGCCCGACGAGTAGTAGAAGTGCGCTCCCGGGTCGTGCACCAGCGGCCGTGACGCCGCGTACGACGCGTGGTCACCGGCGTGGTTGGCGGGGTCGGAACCGAACAGCATCTCGATCACGTCCGACACCTCGCCGTCCACATAGTCCTCGTTCCATGCGAGGCCGCTCGACATGTTGAGGAGGTGCTGGAGGGTGATGCCGCGCCGTCGGTCCCCCGCCCATTGCGGGAACAGGTTGTCGGCAGAGGTGTCGATGAGGCCATCCCCCACGGCGATGCCGACGAGGGCGTGGGTGATGGACTTCGCCATCGACCAGGAGACCAGGGTGGAGTCTGGACCGTGTTCGGTGTCGTACTTCTCGAAGACCAGCCGACCGTCCTGCACGACCGCCAGGGCGAGTGTCCGGCCGTGGGTCTCCTGCGAGCCGAACAGCAAGTCCACGCAGGCACCGAAGATGTCCGTGTCCACCGACCCCGGCAACGGTGCGGTGGACCACTGCGCCGCGGGGAATCGATCTCCTGCCACGGGCCCACACTAGGCGTGACCGATGACGTGCCCCGTGGCGCGGGTGGGTTGTGCGACAGGGGTACCCGTGTCACTAGCGTTTCCCACCATGAGCGCCTCCCCCGACCTCCAGACCGCCGCCACCGCCATCGGCATCGCCCGACAGATGGTGGAGTCAGCAACAGCGAAACTGGCGGCAGCCGGCGGCCCGGACAAGAACCAGACGCTCGCGTACGACCTGGCGCACG
>JBEDDY010000265.1:0-6386 GCA_041176025.1 Actinomycetota bacterium
CACTCCTTCACCCGCTCAGCCCGGAGCGCCGAGCGACGGACCTTGCCGTCGTCTCCCCGCAACGGGAAGTCAACGAACTCGAACGTCCGGGGGATCTTGTAGACCACCAGTCTCTCGGCGAGGAACTTCTTCAGTTCCTCCTCGCCCACCTTCGAGGAGTCCGCCTCGAGGATCGCATGGATGACCGCGCCCTTGTCCTCGTCCGGCAGGCCGATGACCGCACAACTGTGGACGGCCGGATGCTCCTGTATCGCCGCTTCCACCTCTGCCGGGTAGATGTTCGCTCCACCCGACAGGATCATGTCGCTCGCCCTGTCACCGAGGTACAGGTAGCCATCCGCATCAAGGCGGCCCATGTCGCCGAGGGACTCCCACCCGTCGTCACGCACGCGTGCCGTCGCCCCGACGTACTTGTACGTCGGGGTGCCGCGCAACGAACGCATCCACACTTCGCCCATCTCGCCGACCGGAACCTCGTTGAACTCTTCGTCCGCGATCATCACCGTTCCCGGTTGCACCTTGCCGACTGAACCGCGGTGGGCGAGCCATTCCGGGCCGGAGATGATTGTCGCCGTCTGGGCCTCGGTGCCCGCATACAGCTCGAAGATTCGCTCCGCACCGAGCCAGTCGATCCAGCACTGCTTCAGCCATTCCGGGCACGGCTCTGCGAGGTGCCAGACGACCCGAAGGGACGAGAGGTCGTAGGAGTCACGGACGTCCTCCGGCAGGCGCCAGATGCGTTTCATCATGGTGGGCACCATGTAGAGCACCGACCCCTTGTGCCTCTCGATCTCGGCGAGCGTCCCCTCAGGGTCGAACCGCGGCATCAACGCGACGTGCACGCCGTTCAGCAACGCCTGGCAGCTCCAGACCGCCGGACCGTTGTGGTACAGCGGCCCGGGCATCACGAGGCAGCCGCCGACATCCATCAACAACGGCGGCGGAAGTGTTTCGTCCATCGCCGCCGGGTCTCCCGACACGATCAACTTCGGTCGTCCGGTGCTCCCGCCCGACGTCGGCGCCTTCCAGGCCGGCGACACGACATCAGGAAGGTGCGAGGCATCGGCAGACGGGGCACGGAACCCGACGGGGATCGTGGGGCGACCCGCAACCGCGCCGTCGGCGACGCCGATGACGACCGGGGGATTCGCCAGCTCGATCAACGCCTCGAGTTCGCGTTGCGGCAGCCGCGACGACACCGGTTGCGGCGTTGCACCGAGCATCCAGATGGCGACGTAGGACACGAACCAATCGATGCTGTTCGGCACGGCAACGGTGACAAGGTCACCGAACGTGACACCGAGGGACTGCAGGTGCACCGCCAGGTCGCCGCCACGGCCCAACAGTTCCCTGCGCGTGATCGACTCGTCCTGGCACGTCACCGCGACGAAATCAGGGTCGCTTGCCGTGAGCGCCCGCAGCTGGTTGACGAAAGAAATCATCGTGCCCCCTTTCCCCCAATGATGACCGATTCACCCCACGACGAACGACACGACGGGGAGAACCACCAGTGCGGCCGTGGTTCCCACCGCGACCAACGTGGTGGTGAGTTCCTCGTCGAACCCGGCGGAGATGCCGATGATCCCTGCCGTCACCATGGGCGGCATTGCGCTCTCCAGCAGGGACGACTGCCACGCGACCGCGCCGGGGTCACCCACGAGAAGTGCCGCACCGAGAACGACGGCGGGCAGGAACAACATCTTCACGCCCAGCCCGAACAGCACGATCCCTGCCTTCTCGATGTGCAGCCTGGGAGTGAACCGCAGACCGAGCGAGACGATCGCGACCGGCGCAACCGTCCGGCCGACGGAGGCGAACACGTCGTGCAGCCAACCAGGCGTGGAGCCGAGCCGCAGGAACATGCTGGCCACGAGCGCAAGGAACGGCGGGAAGGTCACCAGCCGACGGGCCATCGGTCCGATGCCTCTCTCCCCCGCACCGAAGCGACCCGCCACGAGTGACCCGTAGGTCGCAAGCGCGAGGAACGTGCCGATCTGGTCGAACGCGAGCGCAGCCGGGACGTGGTCGTCACCGAGAATCGCCTCGACCACGGGGAGCCCGAGGAAGCTCGTGTTCCCGAGCGGCACGACCATCAGCAGTGCCCCGGTCACCGCCACCGACCACGACCTCCACCTCGACATGGCAACCACGGTCAGTGCCGCAACCGAGACAGTCAGCCACGCCGTCAGGACGGGCACGGCGGCCTCCGATCCGAGCGCGAGTGCGGGGAGCTTCGCGAGGATCAACGACGGAAGGGCGACTTTGACCACCCAGTTGTTGAGAAGACCCGACACCCTCAACGGAGCGGCGAGGGCACGACCTGCCGCCACACCGCAGACGAAATAGAGGGTCACGGCGAGCACACCCCAAGTCTTGTCGTCCGGCAGCCGACTGGTAGAACCGTGTCCGTGACCACGCACTCTGTGAATTCGCCTCTCATCGGCACCGTCTTCCGCATCACCGTTTCGCCGGGCGACCAGGTGCGTGCGTCCCAGGAGATCGTCATCGTCGAGTCCATGAAGATGGAACACCCCGTGGAGGCCGGTGTGGACGGAGTGGTGGAGACAGTGCTCGTGTCAGAGGGCGAGACGATCGCTGCGGGGCAGGCCCTGGTGCGCATCGCGCCGGGAGCCGTGACATCGACCGAGAACACGTCAACCGACGACGTTGCAAGCGGTGAGAGGGTTGACCTGGCCCGCTACCGCGAGCGCCGGTTCCTCACGACCGACGAGGCGCGGCCCGACGCCGTCGCCCGGCGTGCCGCACGGGGCCACCGCACCGCGCGCGCAAACATCGCCGACCTGGTGGATGACGGGTCGTTCGTCGAGTACGGGTCGTTCGCGATCGCGGCACAGAGGCGGCGGCGCGAACTCGACGATCTCATCCGCAACACCCCGGCAGACGGTCTCGTCGGCGGTCTCGCGCGCGTGAACGGCGCGCAGTTCCCCGGCGACGAGGCACGGGTTGCGGTCGCGTCCTACGACTACACGGTGCTCGCCGGGACGCAGGGCCAGAAGAACCACACGAAGAAGGACCGCATCTTCGACGTGGCCGGGCAGTTGCGCCTGCCGTTCATCCTCTTCGCAGAGGGCGGCGGTGGACGTCCCGGTGACACCGATGCGTCGGGGGTCGCAGGTCTCGACTGTCTCGCGTTCGCCTACTTCGCGCAGCTGTCCGGCCTTGTGCCGCTTGTCGGCATCACGAACGGGTACTGCTTCGCCGGAAATGCAGCGCTGCTCGGCTGTTGCGATGTCATCATCGCCACGGAGGACAGCTACACCGGCATGGCCGGCCCGGCGATGATCGAGGGTGGCGGGCTCGGCGTCGTGAAGCCCACCGACATCGGGCCGATCGACGTGCAGACGGCGAACGGTGTGGTGGACGTGCAGGTGAAGGACGAGGCAGAGGCCGTTGCGGTCGCCAAGAAGTACCTGTCGTACTTCCAGGGACCGATCGCCTCGTGGGAACGGCACGACGATGCGCTCATGCGGGACGTCGTCCCGGAGCAGCGCACGCGCGTGTACGACGTGCGCCGCGCTCTCGAACTTCTCGCCGACAGGGAGACCCTCCTCGAGCTGCGCCCGACTTTCGGCATCGGCATCCTCACCGCGCTGATGCGCATCGAGGGGCGTCCCGTCGGCGTGATCGCGAACAACCCGGCGCATCTCGGTGGGGCGATCGACTCCGACGCCGCCGACAAGGCATCGCGCTTCATCCAACTCTGCGATGCATTCGACCTGCCCATCGTCAGTCTGTGCGACACGCCGGGGTTCATGGTGGGCCCGGACGCGGAGCACTCCGCGCAGGTCCGCCACTTCGGGCGGATGTTCGTCACCGCGGCAAGCATCACCGTGCCGTGGGTGACCGTCGTGCTGCGCAAGGGGTACGGGCTGGGAGCGCAGGCGATGGCACGGGGAAGTTTCCACGGAAACGCCATGACCGTCGCATGGCCGACCGGTGAGTTCGGAGGCATGGGCCTCGAGGGTGCGGTGCGTCTCGGCTACCGCAAGGAACTGGAGGCCGAGACCGACCCGGCGAAGCGGGCCGAGCTCGAGTCGTTCCTCATAGCCCGCGCGTACGAGAACGGCAGCGCGTTGAACATGGCGAGCCACGTGGAGATCGACGACGTCATAGACCCGGCGGACACCCGGGGCCACATCCTCGCTGTGATCGGAAATGCAAAGTCATGGCGCGACCGTGCGGGCAAGAAGCGCCCGATGGTCGACACCTGGTGACCTAGAACGCCGCGAGTCCCGCGCGCAACTGGTCCGCCAGTTCCGCATCGGTCACGACGTCACCGTCGGCCGCCATCTTCTCGTGGATGACGGGCGAGGACACGGTGGAGACGATCTCGTTGCCGAACAACGGCAACAGGTCGTTCATGGTCTTGGCGATGCGCTGTCCACCACCGGGGCCGGGCGTCACGGCGATCACCATGATCTTCTTGCCCGTCAGTGCACCCTGCCGCATAGGTCGTGTCAACCAGTCGATGGTGTTCTTGGTGAGCGCAGAGAACGACCCGTTGTATTCAGGGGTGGCGAAAATGACTCCATCGGCTTCCTTCACTGCGGCGCGCATGGCGACCACGGCTGCAGGCTGTGCATCGTCCTCGAGGTCCTGGTTGTAGAAGGGGACGTCGGACAGGTCGAAGAAGGCGATCTGTACGTCTGCAGGCGCGAGGGCGGGCAGGGAGTTGATGAGACGGGTGTGGAACGACGCAGAACGGGTCGACCCGGTGAACGCAACGAGGGTTTTCATTGACGGAGAACGATACGGATGCCGTGTCCCGGTTCCCACACACTGAGCGAGAGCACTTCACCCTTCACCTCCGTGAGGACGACCCGGTCGAGTCTGACGAGCACGACATCCCCGGCGGGTCCCGCCCCACCGGGAGCAGTCTCCGCGTGCGCCTTCATCCAGTCGGCTGACGCGGCCGGGTCGAGAACCGTTGCCGTCCCCTCGATCCGTGCGTCACCGCCGTCCAGTCGCTCCGACAGGGGCGCCGAATGCACGGCGACCCTCGGCTCCCGCATGAGGTCTGCCACCCTGAGCGAGCCGCTCATGGCACCGAACCACAACTCACCGTCGTTCACGAAGATGTTCGACCCCCACACACGGGGACGTCCGTCAGCAGCCACCGTCGCGACCACGTGGTGCGGATGCGCCGAGAACCGCGCGCGGATTCTCGAAGAAAACTCCGGTTCGCACGCCTCGAAAACACCCCAGGACACCGCGTCGACCATGCGTTGCAAGACTAACGAGCCGATGGTGGAACAATGTGTGGCGTGACCATCTCCCCCATCTTCGACCCGGCCGCGTGGACACAGGTGCCCGGTTTCGAGTTCACCGACATCACCTACCACCGCGCCGTCGACCAGGGGACGGTGCGGATCGCTTTCAACCGACCGGAGGTGCGCAACGCGTTCCGGCCCCACACAGTCGACGAGCTGTACACCGCACTCGACCACGCCCGCCAGAGCATCGACGTGGGCGTGGTGCTCCTCACCGGCAACGGTCCCTCACCCAAGGACGGTGGTTGGGCGTTCTGCAGTGGCGGCGACCAGCGCATCCGCGGCAAGGACGGCTACAAGTACGCCGACGGCGATGAACGCGAGAGCATGGACCGTGGCCGTGCCGGCCGTCTCCACATCCTCGAGGTGCAGCGCCTCATCCGGTTCATGCCGAAGATCGTGATCTGTCTCGTCAACGGGTGGGCAGCCGGTGGCGGCCACAGCCTCCATGTCGTCAGCGACCTCACGCTCGCGTCGAGGGAACACGGGAAGTTCAAGCAGACGGACGCCGACGTCGCGTCGTTCGACGGCGGTTACGGCTCGGCATACCTCGCGCGCCAGGTGGGCCAGAAGTTCGCCCGGGAGATCTTCTTCCTCGGCCGCGAGTACTCGGCGGACCAGATGCACGCGATGGGAGCCGTCAACGAGGTCGTGCCGCACGCCGACCTCGAGAAGGTCGCACTGCAGTGGGCACGCGAGATCAACGGCAAGAGCCCAACGGCACAGCGCATGCTGAAGTTCTCGTTCAACCTCATCGACGACGGACTCGTCGGCCAGCAGGTGTTCGCCGGCGAGGCGACCCGGCTCGCCTACGGCACGGACGAGGCCGAGGAGGGCCGCGCATCGTTCGTGGAGAAGCGCCCGCCAAACTGGTCGCCATACCCCTGGTCCTACTGACACCATGATCGTCAGGGTCGATGACCCGGCGGACCCCCGCCTGGATGCGTTCCGCTGGCGCGAGCGACAGTTGGCCAGCGTCGCACAGCGTCGCGAGAAGGTCGGCGCCGGCATGTTCGTCGCAGAGGGCGACCTCGTCGTTGCGCGTGCCATCGACGCCGGATGTGCACCGGTCGCCCTGTTGTGCGATGACAGGCA
>JBEDDY010000266.1:0-2670 GCA_041176025.1 Actinomycetota bacterium
GTCGGGGCCCATCACCGCGGGAAGCGGTCGGCCTGACAGGGGAGGATCAGGCGACCACCTCGTCGCGACGACGACGGGCGACCAGTACCACGAACCCTCCCGCGGCCAGAACCGCGGCCAATCCCATGAGGACGAGCGATGAGCCGGTCATCGGCAACCCGTTGACCGAGTTGTTCGCGGCCGGGCTGTCCGTGGCCGGGCTGTCCGTAGCCAGTTCGTTCGTGAGGGGAGCGGGGGAGGTTTCACCCTCGGTCGGAGCGGAGAAGGTCGTCTCGATTGCGGGGATCGTGACGGGTTCGGTGACCACCACGTCGGTCGGAACGTTCACGTTGTCGACCAACGACGAGTTCTGCACGGCGGGCACGGTGCTCTCCGGAGCATCGTTCACCTCAGGCCGAGTCGACAGCGGCTGATCGGCGGCGGGCACGACAACGTCGATCACCTTGTCGACGGATCCGGTCGGAGCCGACTCCGATGACGGCGGGATATCGGCATTCTCGTCGTGGTGGTCATCGCCGTGACCGTATCCATGACCGTTGCCGTGGCTGACGTGACCACGCCCGTCGCCCACGTGATCCTCGTTGTCACTGTGACCGATGCCGTCGTGATCCTTCTCGTGCTCATCGTGTGCCTCGTGGCTGCGATCCGAACTGTTCGCCGCTCCGTTGCTGGCCGACGCGCCGACCGCGCCCAGCCCCAGGACGAGTGCGCCCGAGATGGAGACCGCCACCAGTCCCTTGCGAATGATGTTGGTGCGCTTGCTGTTCATGATTTTCCCCTTGTTTCGTGCGGCACCGGTTGCGCCGACGGGTGACAAGAGCGATCCGTGCCCGGGATCTGGCAGAAACTTGGCGGAAAGTTAGAAAATTGCGTCCACGCTGGGCAGACTCATCCCGTGCGTCGTCCCGAACTGAGATCCCCCGCCGCTCGAGCCGTGACCCCCGTGGTGGCCGGAATCGGATTCTTCGCGGTGCTCGGACTGGTCCTGTTCGGGATCGCCGCGCTCATGTCGGGCGAGCAGGCCCAGACCACCACGTTCACGCCGGACCGCCTGCAGGTGGGCAACGTCGAACGCTGGTCGGAAACCGTGAACGCCAACGGACCCGTGTTGTTCCCCGGACTCGGTACCACGTCGGGCGAGCGCACCATCGTGCTCGACCACAACGGCTCGGACCCGCAACGCGGCTGGATCGTGTACTACGCGTACCCCGCCGACCGTGACGCGTCGTGCGCCGTGGTGCAGATCGAGGGAACCGACGACTTCACCGACTGCGAGAACCGGGTCGTAAACGTCACGGAACTGTCGCCGCCCACCAACGGTGAGTATCCGGTGATCGAGGACCGCAAGGTGTTGTTCATCGATCTGGGCGACCGTCCGCTCGACCCCACCACCACCGTCGCCAGTTGATTGGGATCGCTGCGCGGTCATTCGTGGGTTCTCATCACCCCAATGACCGGCCGGGGACTTCCCTTGGGCAAATGAGCGCCCATTCTTGACCGCGCAGCGATCCCAATCAAGTGGAGGGGTTGGGGTCAGAGCAGGCGGGGGAACCAGTCGCCCGACAAGCGCTCACCGCTCACGCGTTCGTCGGGTCCGTCGAACACCGCGTTCATGTCCGGTGACGTCACCCACTCGCGAGGCGCGAACACCATGTCGTCGCCCAACAACCGCAAGCTGAAAACGCGTCGTCGATTGGTCCCCGACACCCCGGGCGCCCCGTGCACCGCCAACATGTGGAACGCGATGCAGTCACCGGGTCGCAGATCCGCGGTCACGATCGTGTGTCGATCCCGCTCGGCCTCGTAGTCGGGCATCTCGGTCAACGATCCCTCGGGGAACCACTTCGCCTGTTGATCGAGGAACGAACGCGGCATCAACCACGGACCGCGATGCGTTCCCGCGATCACCTCCAGGCAATCCTCACGCGACACCGGATCCACCGGGATCCAGAAGCTCACGTTCTGCTTCCCCTCGACGTCGTAATACGGCTGATCCTGATGCCACGGTGTGCGCTGCCGGGTGCCGGGCTCCTTCACCAGGATGTGGTCGTGATACATCGTCACCGTTCGCGAGCCCATCAGGTCCGCCGCCACCGCGGCCAAACGCGAGGTTCGAATCACGCTCTCGAAGGTCGGATGCTCGCGCCACGTGCTGAAGTCCTCGATGAAAAACCCCGGATCGTCCGGAGCACTGGCCACCTTGGCTCGAGGGCTGGGTCTCGCCACCACCTCATCGATTCCCACACGCAGGCGGTTCATCTCGTCCGGTGTCAGCACGTCACGCAACACCACCACCCCGTCGCGTTGGTACTCCGCGGCCGCACTCACCGTTCCAGTCTGCCCAACGAGACATGTCCGTCACCAACGTTCTGCTACAAGTGACTCCATGCCCTACACGCCGATCATCGGCACCCTCGTCTACGTGATCCGCGACGATCACGTTCTCCTGGTGCATCGCAACAAACGGGACCACGACCAGCACTTGGGCAAATGGAACGGTCTCGGCGGCAAGGTCGAGCCGTTCGAGGATCTGGCCGCCTGCGCCCGCCGCGAGTTGCGCGAGGAGGCCGCACTCGAGGTCACGGCGATGTCGTTGCGCGGGACCGTGTCGTGGCCCGGCTTCGGACCCAACGGCGAGGACTGGCTCTCGCCCATCTTCCTGGTCACCAG
>JBEDDY010000267.1:0-3289 GCA_041176025.1 Actinomycetota bacterium
GCAGAATGTCGTCTTCAACGGCAACTACTGGACGTACGCGGATGACGCCGTCGCCCAGTGGGTGAGGGCCGCCCTGGCTCTCGAGACCGAGTCACCGGAGGCGCACATTGACCTGGCGTCAGTCGGGTTCGACTTCATGCTGAAGACGGCGACCGGCACGTGGCACAAGGGTGCCACCTACGGTGATGTCATTGACGCGGCGTGCTCCGTGACCCGCTGGGGCAACACGTCATTCGATGTCGCGGTCGAGATGAGTGTCCGGGGCGAACCCATCTTCGACTGCTCGATCACGTACGTCGGTGTCTCGCCCGGCACCGCCACGCCGACACCTGTTCCGGGCGTCGTGCGCAGCGCGATGAACCGGGACTTCTAGTCGCCGAACCAGCGGAGGTTCTGGCCGTGGTATCCCACCTCGGCAAGGAGATGTTCGTTCGGTTCCCCGCCCATCCACACGGTCGCTCGGACGTCGGCGACCGGTCCTGCGGGCTCCATCCGCACCCACACGAGCGGCTTTGCCGCGGTTGCCCGTGACCCTGCCTCGTGCAGTGCCTCTCGCATGGAGTTCTGCGCCGCCGTACCGAGGTACTGCCAGACGATGGAGTGGAACACGACAGTCGCGCGTTCGGGATCACGCGCCAGCTGTGCACGCACCCAGCGGTCCGCCGAATCGGTGTCGATGACCGGCGGTTGTTCCTTCGCGATCGCGATCGCAGAGCGGATGCGTGACATCCGTTCGCGCTGGTCGGGCCACACGAACGAGAGCAGCCTGAGTTCCTGCTCCGGTTTCGTCACGTCGATGGGAAACGGATCGACCCCGCGTCGCCTCACCACCCGGGCTGCCGACTTCGGCACCGCGGGCATGTCGGCGAACCACTCACCGTTGAATCTCAACGTCGAATGCGGGTCACCCATGCGCAGGGTGCGCACACCGGCGTAGAAGCGGTCGAAGTTCAGGTTCAGTCCCGCGCTCGCGCCGACCTCGAGATGGTCGTACTCCTCGATGCCGAACCACGTGAGCCAATGTGAGACGGTCAGGGGAACGACGCTGCGACCCACCTCGTTCGTCTGCACCTGGCTGTTCAGTCCGAGCTCCACCTCGTCGAGATGCTCGCGCATGTAGGCGATGAAGTCGGCCGGGTAGTCCTCGCCGGGGGAGCCCCCGACGCTGGGGTAGTGGCGGGCCAATCGGGGGTCATCGCCGCGCAGCACGACGCGATGGATTGCCCCTGCGAGGCGGAGGGGGAGCGCATCATGGATCGGCTTGTCACTTCGCCCCGCGAGCATTGCGTAGGTTCGCCCACCCCAGCGGTAGTCGTCGGCGAGTTCGCGGAAGAGCCGCGCGTACATGGTGGACCCCAGTGATTCGCATGACTCGGCCTGTCTGACGAGCGAGAGGAGCGTCTGGTCGACGTCGTCCTCGCCGAAGAGGCTCTGCGTTCCCGGTGTGCGTGGCGGTGCGATTCGCAAAGAATAGGTCAAGGGCCGCAGTGGCCGCCGTGCCAACATGGGAGACGTGCCGACCAAGGGTTTGTTTGCTGACTTCTCCGCTCGTGGACTGATCCATGATTCCACCGACGCGGCCGCACTTGCTGCGCGCCTCGACGAATCGCCGATCGGTGTCTACGTCGGGTTCGATCCCACGGCGGATTCGTTGCACGTCGGGCACCTCCTCGGCCAGATCTCATTGCGCCGTTTCCAGATGGCGGGGCACAGGCCGTTCCCCCTCGCGGGCGGCGCAACCGGGATGGTGGGCGATCCCTCCGGACGGAGCGACGAACGCAACCTCCTCGACCGCGAGACTCTGCAGCACAACGTCGAGTCCATCAAGTCGCAACTGGAGAAGCTGCTCGACTTCGGTGACGGCCCGAACAAGGCAACGCTCGTCAACAATGCCGACTGGACCGCGAACGTCACCGCGCTCGATTTCCTGCGCGATGTCGGCAAGCACATCACCGTCAACCAGATGATGGCGAAGGAATCGGTCAAGAACAGACTCAACTCCGAGAACGGACTCTCGTACACCGAGTTCAGTTACATGCTCCTGCAGGCCAATGATTTCAGGCATCTCTGCGCAACGCACAATGTCGAACTGCAGATGGGTGGCAGTGACCAGTGGGGCAACATCGTCGCGGGCATCGACCTCATCCGCAAGACACTCTCGCGCGGTGCATACGGCGCGACATGGCCGCTCGTCACGAAGAGCGACGGCACGAAGTTCGGCAAGACCGCCGACGGTGCTGTGTGGTTGGATCCGTCCCGCACGTCGCCGTACCAGTTCCGTCAGTTCTGGGTGCAGATGGCCGACGCTGACGTCGTGAAGTACCTGCCGCAGTTCTCTCTCGCGTCACTCGACGAATCGAACGCGTTGATCGCAGAGCACAGCGCGGATCCCGGCAAGCGTCTTGCGCAACGTTTCCTCGCACAGGAGATGACGACACTCGTGCACGGCGTTGATGCTGCACACGACGCCGAAGCTGCGGCTGACATCCTCTTCGGGGGAGACCCCACCGTTGCGTCTCTCGACGCCCTGTTGATCGTTGCGAACGAAGTCCCGACCACTGATGTCAGCCGTGCCGACCTGGAGGACACCTTCGGTCTGCTCGCCCGTGCACAGGTCGTGGCTTCCACCAGCGAGGCCCGTCGCACGGTCGACCAGAAGGGTCTGAGGGTCAACGGATCCGTACTGGAGAAAGACGAAACCCTTGCCAGCAAAGGACTTCTGCACGATCGCTATGTCCTTGTCCGCAAGGGCAAGACCGGGTACCACCTGTTCCGGGTAGCCTGAGCAGACCCGTCAGGGGGCCGTTATCCACAGGTCGAGAGCCTCGTGGAACGCCCAGAAAATTGTCGGAAAGCCATGTTGGAACGGGGTTTGAGCCCCGTTAGCATTGCAACTCGCCCCCAGAAGAGGTTCGCCGAATCTGTGGGTGGCATCACTGCCGCGAGGTACATGCCAGAGCATTAGCTCCTTGAAAACAGAAGAGAAGACTGAACGCCAGTGCGGGCGATGAGGCAGTTCGCTGTCGACATCGCTTGTCAATTCAGGGCCGGATTCCCATCCGGCCCACAACAAAAACAATTAAGTCAGAACCGGATGGCACGGGGTTATTCCCCCCGGTCATCCCAGACTTTCCAGAACGCAGCCAAGCAATTGGCCAAGTTCTTGACGGAGAGTTTGATCCTGGCTCAGGACGAACGCTGGCGGCGTGCTTAACACATGCAAGTCGAACGAGGTCCATGGTGCTTGCACCGGAAGACCTAGTGGCGAACGGGTGAGGAACACGTGAGA